>JBAXUC010000001.1:0-44213 GCA_037129855.1 Actinomycetota bacterium
ACGTCGAGAAGTTCACTCATTTTTCTATTCTTTCAAATCGGGTGACGCGATGAATACCAAAATGCGAATCTTCATGCGGGGCTGCAATCAGTTCGACAGGATGTGGGAATCGAGAATCAAATTCGGCTTGAAGTTTCTTCTGAAATTCAGTGCTTCCCACAATGTTCCATGCGTCTTGTGCGTCCCACACAAACACAAGGGTGACTTCGCCTGGTTTACTACTGTCGAGCCAGACTTCCTTTGACAGGAATGGAATATCCGTGAGGCCTTCCATGTGTGCTTCGCCAAGAGTCCACACTTCGTGGTCTACACGTATGAATTCATCAACAACAGTTGGGTCCATACGGAACACAAGAACCTCAACGGGGCGTTCTTCTCCCGTGGAGTATGAATACTTATTCATTAGATGCGTCCGATCGGAACGAGTGACAAAAGTTCTGGTGTGATCTCAGAAATGGTGCGAACACCACATAAGGCCATGGTGCGTCTCATGTCGTCTGTCAGCATGGTGAGGACCCGTTCAATTCCTGGCTCGCCAGCAGCGCCAAGTCCATAGAGGTAACTACGACCGAGCGTGCACGCGGAGGCTCCAAGGGCGATTGCCTTCACAATGTCACTGCCGCGACGAATGCCTCCGTCACAAATCAGTGGCAACGTGCCACCTGTTGCTTGAGCAACGGGTGCAAGTAAATCAAGTGGCGCTGGAGCCGAATCAAGTTGACGGCCTCCGTGATTAGATAACGCAACGGCATCGATGCCGTATTTTTGCGCAAGGACTGCATCGGCAACCGACTGCACTCCTTTGAGAATGATGGGGCCGTTCCAGTTGGCGCGAAACCATTCAAGATCATCCCAAGACAACGCAGGTTCAAATTGTTCAGAGATGAAATCGGACAAAGTGACGGCGGTTCCCGTGTTTCCTCGTGATGCTGCGATATTTGAGAACGTGATCGGCTCATTGCGGATGAAATCCCAGGTCCACCCAGGGTGAGTGATGCCGTCGACGATGGTGCCAAGACCAAGTTTGGGAGGAAGTGTGAACCCACGACGCACGTCACGTTCGCGTCGGCCAAGAACTGCAGTGTCGACTGTAAGCATGATTGCTTCATACCCGTTTACCTGAGCGCGAGTGAGCATGTCTTTTACTAGTGCGCGATCACGCCATACGTAGACCTGAAACCATTTAGGTCCGTTGCTGACAGCTGCAACTTCTTCAATTGATCGAGTCGACAAGGTAGATAAGCAATAGGGAAGACCGTGTCGTGCGGCAACGCGAGCAACGGAAAGTTCGCCCTGTGAATGCGCGATACGTGTGAATCCGGTGGGAGAAAAGAGAAGCGGTGTCTCGAGAGTTCGACCAAGAAATGATGTGCTGGTATCAATGTCGGCAACATTGCGCAGAACTCGGGGAACGAACTCATACTGCTGGAATGCTGCGGAATTACGACGCATAGTGATTTCGTCTTCAGCTGCACCGTCGATGTAGTCAAAGATGCCGTGCGGTAGTCGACTTTTTGCAATTAGGCGCAGGTCTGCAATGTTGGCTGCGCGTTCAAAGCGACGCTTCTGTCGCGACAGTGTGGGGACCGAGAAAGTTGCCACTGAGCGCAATGTTCGAATTAGCCCCATGATTGCCTTTCGTTGGTGGTGCAAGGTTACGACACACGGACACGTCTTCGCTTTGGCGTGAGTGTGGCAGTTGGGTGAGACTTGAGAAGTGCCTTTCCCTTCCGACCTTGAAATCGCCCAAGCTGCAACCATTGCTCCGCTTTCTGACATTGCGGGTCAGTTAGGAATTGGCGATGAGTTTCTAGAGCCCTATGGGCGCCATGTAGCCAAAATAGACCTGTCGGTACTTGAGAATGTTGCGTCTCGGCCGTCGGGAAAGTATGTAGTGGTAACAGCCATTACGCCGACTCCACTTGGTGAAGGTAAGACAACTACGTCAGTAGGTCTTGCACAGGCAATGAAACACATCGGCAAGGTCGGACTACTGGCATTGCGTCAACCATCAATGGGCCCGACATTCGGTATCAAAGGTGGTGCGGCAGGCGGTGGGTATAGCCAAGTGATTCCGATGGAGATTTTGAATTTGCATCTCACTGGCGATTTTCATGCAGTCACTGCTGCACATAACTTGCTCGCAGCGATGGTTGATAATCATCTGCATCAGGGAAATGCGCTTGGTTTGTCGCTTGACAAAATCACATGGAAGCGCGTTCTTGATGTGAATGATCGTGCACTACGTAACGTGACAATTGGTCAGGGTTCAAAAGAAGATGGGATTGAACGCACATCTGGCTTTGACATCACTGCTGCTTCTGAAGTGATGGCACTGTTGGCATTGGCAACTTCGATGGAAGATCTTCGTGCTCGACTTGGGCGCATTGTTGTGGGGTACACAGCAAGTGATGTGGCAGTAACGGCAGAACAGATTGGATGCGCTGGCGCAATGGCCGTCATTTTACGTGACGCCATCAAACCAAACCTGATGCAGACACTTGAGAACACTCCGGCACTCATTCACACGGGTCCATTTGGCAACATCGCTACGGGCAACTCATCAGTTATTGCAGACAAGATAGGCATTCACATGTGTGACTACCTCATTACTGAGGCGGGTTTCGGCGCAGACATGGGTGCAGAGAGATTTTTCAATATCAAATGTCGTGTCTCAGGTATGAAGCCTGATGCTGCGGTGTTGGTGGCAACTGTTCGAGCCTTGAAAGCACATTCTGGTTTGTACAAAGTCGTTGCTGGCAAGCCGCTGCCTGCTGAGATGTTGCAGGAAAATCCTGAAGATGTTCGCGCTGGTGCAGCCAACTTGGCAAAGCAGATAGAAAATGTTCTTGCACACGGAGTGTCGCCGGTTGTGGCAATCAATGCATTTCCCACTGATTTTGCAAGCGAGCATGATGTCATTCGTGAAATAGCCGAATCAATGGGTGCCCGTGTTGCGGTATGTACCCATTTCTCTGATGGTGGAGCCGGCGCAGTTGACTTGGCACACGCAGTAGTTGCTGCATGCGATGAACCGAATAACTTTCACTTTCTATACGACGAATCTGCATCGCTGAAAGAAAAGATCTCTGCAGTTGCCACGAAAATCTATGGTGCAGCCGCCGTGGAGTATTCCGATCTGGCGAATGAACAGTTGTCACGGTACGACGTCAACGGTTTTAGCAATTTGCCGGTGTGTATAGCTAAAACTCATCTCAGCATTAGCGGTGACCCCAAATTAAAAGGTGCACCCACTGGTCACACCTTGGTTGTGCGAGAAGTACGGGCATCAGTTGGTGCTGGGTTCATTTATCCCATCGTGGGGAACATGCGCACAATGCCTGGTTTAGGGGCTGACCCGGCCGCTTTACATATCGATATTGGCCCAGATGGGCGCATTGTCGGTTTGTTCTGAGTTATTTACCGCGAAGTGCGGCAACGATTGGTGCGCATTCGTCAATGTTTTCTGCGCCAACAATGGTGTAACTGAAACCCCAACGCTCGCGACGCTCGAGCAGTTGCTCGATGCATTCCTCAACTGAACCAATAAGTGCAAATGGCGAGCTGTTAATCATGTCTGCTGCAACGCCAAACATCGATGAGATGCTGTCGACGGTTGCAGCACGGTCGTTTGTTACCTTCACAAAAAATGTACGAATGTTCATTTCAATGTCGTTGAGTCGATGTGCTCCGGCGGCAGCAACAATGGCTACTTTTTCGTCCACTGATTCTGCAGTCATTGTTGCAAGTGCTTCTGGTCCAACAACTCCGGCGGTCATTGTGCCGTTGATGCCGATGATGTCAGCTTCGCGAGCTGCATATGACAAAACGCGCTTGCCTCCGCCTCCAATGAGAAGTGGTGGACGCGCTTGCACGGGCTTTGGCTGGCCGTTGTAATTAGTGATGGTGTAGTAATCGCCAGAAAATGAAAAGGAACCATCGGCCATAGCGCCGCGTATGACTGCGACTCCTTCGATGAATCGATCAATGCGCACTTTGGGTGAGTCATACGGCATACCGGCTTCTTCGTAATCGCTGATCATCCAGCCAGCACCGAGTCCGATCTCGAGACGTCCTTCCGACAGAAGGTCAATTGTCGCGAGTTCTTTTGCAAGAACAACGGGGTGTTTGTAGTCGTTGTCGAATACCAATGCACCGACACGCAAAGTGGACGTGGCGCTAGCAGCAGCCATCAATGCCGGAATAGGCGCTAACTGGTCTGTGAAGTGATCAGGCATGGTGAGAACTTCATAACCTGCAGCCTCTGTGCGGCGGGCAAGTTCAGCCCACCCTTTTGCTGATGTCTCTTTGGAGACTTGAACACCGAATCTGAAACCGCGATGGGGAAATTGTGACATGAAACAACGCTACCGAGATAGGTGACACGATGCGTCAACCACAGACAAGTACGGTGTTTTGTGTTGTGAAGTCCCCTCTGAATTGGTCCATGCGCTTTGGCGTTGCCCTCGTGGCATCATCGTTGTTGTTGACGGGCGCGGTAGTTGGCGCAGCACCACAAGTGTGGCGAGCGCTGAATGCGCATCAAGAGACGCCAGTGGTACTTCCGATCTTTAGTGGGCTATCAACTCGAACGCGCATCATGGGCGTTGCTGATAAGCAAATTGGTGTCTTTGAGTTGGAGAACAGTCAGCCGCTAGATATTGCATTTGTGCCAGACATTGTTGTCGCAGCCGTGTTGGCGGTAGAAGATTCAGGTTTCTATCAACATAAAGGAGTGAATCTCCGAGCGCTCGTACGAGCCACCCTTGCAAATTTTCAGTATTCAAGCGGAAGACAGGGTGCGTCCACCATTACGCAACAGGTTGTAAAGAACGAGTTCCTTGCTGGTCTCCCACGTGATGGTCGATACAAGATTCTGCAAGCAAGATACGCGGTGATGTTGGAAAAGAAAGTGTCGAAAGCACAAATTGTAGAGCGCTATCTCAACACAGTGTTCTTCGGAAACAATGCATACGGTATTCAAGCTGCCGCCGATGTGTACTTTCAAAAGACGGTTTCCGAACTGTCACTGACTGAGGCAGGGTTCTTGGCTGGTCTTGTTCGGGCGCCATCCACATTTGATCCCATTCGGCGCCCCGAACAATCGCGTCGTCGATTTGAGCAAGTACTAGAACGCTTTATTGATGTCGGCCTGATGACAACAGCGCAACGCGATACAACCCTAGAAACATGGCAGCCACCAGAGTCGGTGACTAGTGCTCCAGAGAGGCCAACAAGCCGTACATATTTCACTGAGATGGTGCGCGACTATTTGTTGAACAAGTCAACAATCCTTGGTGCGACATATCCCGAGCGATACAACGCCTTGTTCCGAGGCGGAATTACGGTGTTCACCACGATTGACCCTGCGATGCAAGCTAAAGCTGAGAAAGCGGCAAAAGAAAAACTGCCAGCCAACAAAACCGGAATTCAATCCTCGATGATGTCATTAGATACGGCTACTGGCGCGATGCGAGCAATTGTGGGCGGACCCGGATTCTCACCTGGCCGTAACGAAGTGAACCTTGCGCTACGTCGACGCCAAACCGGTTCAAGTATCAAGATGTTTGTACTTACTGCAGCGTTAGAAGCCGGTGCTCAGGCCAGCGACTTAATAGACGGCACATTGCCGTGTACTTTTCCTAATCCTGGTCTTCCATCAGAACCATTTGTGATTACAAAGGGTGTGAGTCATCCGGTTTCGCCGTTGGCGGAACAGACGTGGTTATCAATTAACTGCGCTTATGCACGCCTGGCGCAAATTGTTGGTCTCAACCGCGTCGTCAATATGACGTACAAGCTCGCATCATCTAGTTATCTTTCACGTGATCTGTACACCATTCAGCCGTATGCAAGTTTTTCGACAGGTGCGAATGAATTGAGTGCGCTAGATATGGCGTCCGGAGCCCAGACAATCGCAAATGGGGGAATTCATAATGAGCCCTACTTCATTGAAAAAATTGAAGGTCCAAGCGGGTTGCTGTACCAGCACACAATGGCACCGTCGCAAGTGATCACGAAAGAGATTGCTGATGCTGAAGTGGATATTTTGAAGCAAACGCTTATCAAGGGAACAGCGCGACGTGACCCACTGGAAGGTAATCGTCCTGCTGGCGGTAAGACGGGTACGCAAGATGAAAACACCAACGCGTGGTTTGTTGGCTTTACGAAGCAACTCACAACTGCTGTGTGGGTGGGAGACCCGAAGGGGTATACGCCAATGGTCAACATTCCTGAGTTCACAGCTGATGGAGTTGCCCGTGTGACGGGCAATGCATACCCCGTAAAAATTTGGAAGGCATATATGGATGCAGCGCATACAGATATGCCGGTTCTGAATTGGGATGCACCGCCAGCACCGACTCGAAATCCGTTGCGGCTGTATTTGCCTGGCGTTGACTGCATTGCAGAATTGGTGTCAGGAAAACTTCCGAAAGCTTCGACAGGCACAATCACCACAGTTGTACCGACGGTCACTACGTCAACACTTCCTGTCGCATCTGTCGTCTCAACTACCGTGCCGGGTGTCGTCGGTGTTCCTGTTGCTCCGTCGACCACTGTGTACCGAGGTGCTGTGGTCAAGATTGTCGACCCAGGAACAACGATTGCGCCGACTGATACGAATCCGCTAACTCCGGTGATTGGTGTTGATCCCGCTCGGTATTACGTCTTTGACTGCGTTAAGGGCATTCCCCCATCTATTAAGACCGTCATGGCGGGGTAACTAGTCCCTAATGTGGTGTTGATGTTTCTTTGGTTTATCAGCACTGCAATAATTTCAGTCCTCTTTGTTTTTCGAGACGACAGGTTTGATTACAGGGTGCTTGCTCTTGGCGCGGTGCTACCGGACCTGATCGATGTATTCACCGGGGGAGCATGGGTGTTCCATTCGGTTCTTGGCAGTGTTCTTGCGCTTGCACTAGTCATGGCGTTTGCGCGAAGGGGTACAGCTGCTCGGCGGATGTCATTAGCAATCCCCATCGGAATGTTCATGCACTTGGTATTTGACGGGGCCTTTAACAACACAAAAGTTTTCTGGTGGCCGTTTGCCGGCTTCAATTTTGGTGGAACAGCAATCCCAAGCTTCGACCGTATTGGTCTCGATGTAATTCTTGAAATTGCAGGTGCTGCAATGTTGGCACGGGTCTGGCGAACCAATAATTTGTCATCTCCTCGTGCCCGTCGTGAATTTTTTCGCACTGGCCGACTCGTATTGGACAAGAAGTAGTCACATGTTGATTTTGTTGCGTCACGGTCAAACGGCAGCAAATGCCAAAGCTTTACTTCAAGGGCGAATGAATTTACCTCTTGACGCCGAAGGCGAACAGCAAGCACTGCGCAGTGGTGAGTTTCTACGTGAGAAATACCCGAATGCATTAGTGGTATGCAGCCCATTAACGCGTGCGCATCAGACTGCAAGCGCAATTTCTAACACCGTCACCATTGACGAGCGATTCATTGAGCTTGACTACGGAGATTGGGACGGGGTAGCGCTAACGGATGTTGATCAAACATTATGGACACAATGGCGCAACGACCCTTCGTTTCGTCCTCCGGGTGGCGAGACCCTGGTTGAATTAGATAATCGCGTGCGGCCAGCATTTGAAGAGTTCAGTGAACGCGCGCAAGTAGGTGATGTGATTGTGGTTAGTCATGTTTCGCCCATCAAGAGTGGCGTCACGTGGGCGCTCGGCACTGGTCCTGAAACGACATGGCGAATGCAATTAGATCGCGCATCAATTTGTCGAATTGCAATCAGTCCGCGCGGACCAGCACTACACGGGTTTAACGAAACATCACATCTGTAGCCCCGTTGGGTGACGGTGAGTCACCCTGTAAGCGGGGTTTTGTCCATGCTTTCGCACTGGATGATCATCCCTCTATGCGATCTACCCGAAGGTTGCCTTGCGGCAGGCGGGCAGCCCAGCCTTCTGCTTGATCTTGCTTCACATGGGGTTTACCAAGCCATATGAATCGCTTCATATGCTGGTGCGCTCTTACCGCACCGTTTCACCCTTACCTGATCTACTTGCGTAGCCATCGGCGGTCTGTTCTCTGTTGCACGTCCGTCAAGTCACCCCGACCTGGCTCTCGCCAGCATGTTGCCCTGTGAAGCCCCGACTTTCCTCAGCACATTGCTGTGCCGCGATCACCCGGATGACTCACCGTCGAGATGAGTGTATGGGCAAAGACGCTTAGTAAATGAGGCTATTAAGGCTTGGTGTGTCCATGAGGACAGTCGCGCGTGTGCCGGTGTCGTTAACGGGGCCGAGCTGCACTTGAACAGCACTCAAAGATCCGAATGCGCCAGGCAACGTGGCGACAAGAGCTACACCGTCTTTGTCGTTCGCAGGTGCAAAACCGCCTGTGCCGCCATTGATGAGCTGTGCGGTCACTGCAGCGCGACGCGATGACCGCGCACCAATTCGAACAAGGTCAGCACGTAAGGCAGGCTGAACAGTGAGTGACACGAAGTATTGGTAGGTGCCGGCAATCAGAGTCTCAACTGCAAGCGTGAGGGCAAGTGTGTCTGCAGGGAGTTTTCCGCTGGCAACCAAATCGAGTGCAGTCTGACCATAAGCCTGCATCAACTTTGCGTTGGTGTCTGAGTAGGCCTCACCGTTTCGAGCAGAGATAAGTACTCGAAGGTCTTCAAGGTGTGATGTGTGATCTGCGGCAAATGCTGCGATCACGGATGCTGTGTCTTTGCTCGCGAGAGCTGTTACTCCAGAGTCAGACAGCATTGCAGATGCCATTGTTTCCATTGACATTGCTGTGCGTAGCAATACAACGTCTGTGACTGCAAGATCTTCGAGTTTCACTGTGGTGGGTGATTCACCGATGCGAGCAACAGAAGGCTTGGTTGAACTGCAGGCTGCGAGTACTGCAGATGTTGCAGCGAGTGCGCCAGATGAACGCAACATTGTGCGACGGCTGATTGGTGAGGAAGTGCTTGTTTTTTTCATGATGAGTCCTTCGTTCAGTTGCCAACAGCGGCGATAGGTGATGCACCAGCAACAAGTTCAAGTGCAGCGGAATGGCGAGCCTCAACGGTGACGATGGAAGCGAGAAGCATTGCTGCATCAATGCCCTTGATTGTGGCGAGATTGTCCGTATGAATGGTTGCGGTTTGATCTTCGAGCGCTGCTAACTGCCGAGCGACACTGGCTAACGATCCAGCAGGGGACGCAAGCGGCGCGCTGCCTGGGGTCTTTACGTCCACTGCCAAGTAGCCCGTCAGGGCTTGTGCATATGCAACATGGTGGTCAAGAATGAGAGTCATAGCAATCAGGTCATTTTCGGTCAGGCCGCCAATGGCTTTGCGATACGTGGCGACCATTCGCGATTCGCGCTCGAGGGATGCATTCAGCGCATCATTGTCGGCGGCGTCGCGGTGTGGCGGTCCGCCGGCTTCTGCTGCAGATGCACGACCTGCAAACAGCGGAGCTGCAGCAACGATTGCTCCTCCTGTGAGAAGTGAGGCGATGAGTCGACGACGGGTAGTCATTGACATGTCGGGAGATTCAACTTGGTGAGTGTCCACGTAGGGCATCCTTTGTCGTGTTGGCGAAATACAGCATCACAACACTAGAAGTCCAGTGATGAGAGTTCGGGTATCCATGAGCGGGATCGAGAAACCGCCTGTGACCATTGTTGTCGGGATATCCCCTGCGCACCTAATGGTGAGGTGACAGGTGCCCCTGAGAGGGCTTTGGCTGCATCTGCGAGATTGTGCCATTGTCCCGACTCTGTGCCCGCCATGAAACCAGCGCCGAGGGTGGTGGCTTCCGAAATGGGTGACACGCGGACAGCGCGACCAGTGGCATCAGCAAGGGCTTGGACAAAGGTGGGGTTGCGGCTCATGCCGCCGTCGATACGAATTTCCGCGATGGAAAGGCCCGAATCTTTTTCCGCTGAGTCGACTAAATCTGCACCGCGGTGAGCGACTCCTTCAAGAACGGCCCGCACGATGTGTGCACGAGTGGTGCCGCGCGTAATTCCGAACAGCGCACCTCGTGCGCCGTAGTCCCAAAACGGTGTGCCGAGTCCGAGAAGTGCGGGCACGTATGCCACACCGTCTGTTGTGGGAACTGACGAGGCAATTGTGTGAGATTCAGTGGCGTTTGCAATGAGCCCCATGTCGTCGCGCAACCAATCGATATTTGTGCCGGCTGACAACATGATCGCTTCTGTTCCGTAGGAAATTTTTCCACCGCGACTAAACGCAACAATCGGAAATGTTCCACCTGGATTACGTTTCGCAGAACTAGGAGGATTCTCTCCGACGAACATGTCCAACATGCCGCCAGTACCAAATGTAATTTTTGCCATTCCTGGCACGATGCAGCCTTGGCCAACCATCGATGCTTGTTGATCGCCAGCAATGGCAAGAATTGGTGGTGCGCCAGGTAGGTCCGTGGCATCACCAATAAAGCCCATGGAATCGACAATGCGAGGCAATTGGTGTTCTGTAATTCCGAGAGTCGCCAGCATTGCACTGTTCCACGAAGTTCCGTCGGGAAGTGTGAGGCCAGTGACCGCTGCGTTCGTGTGGTCTGTGACGTGTTGTGCGCCTTGTGTGAGGTTGTACACAATCCATGACTCAACAGTGCCGATGCGAAGATCATCACTGTTTCGTTCATTGGCATCAGAAATGTAATTCGCAAGCATCCAGACAGCTTTCGTAGCAGTCTGGTTCGGAGCAAAGGTGAATCCGTGCTCAGCACGAGCGGCAATACATTCGCCAACTGTGCGTAAGTCTTGCCAGCCGAGTGACGGGCCGATGGGCTTGCCAGTTGATGCGCGCCAAATGATGGTGGATGCACGTTGTGTGGTGATGCCAACGGCGGTGACGGGACCAGACGCTAATGCGGCTACTGAGACACGATGAACTGCTTCATACATTGCTGTTGCGTCAAATTCAACAAGACCAGCAAAAGGGGAGTTGGGAGCGAACTCTTCGTAATGGAGATCGGTAACGGTGGCATCATCGTGCACGATTGCGGCACGAAGTCCGCTTGTTCCTACATCGATGACAAGCGTTCTCATAATCCGAGTTTGCCCGGGTTCAAGATGCCGTTCGGGTCAAGTGCATTTTTGACTGCACGCAAGACACCCATGCTTGTTCCGAGTGCCTGTTCCATGTACTGGGACCTGCTGTATCCGATGCCGTGATGGTGTGACAAGTTAGCTCCGGACTTAAGGCCTGCTTCTTGGCCGGCTTTCCACATTGCTAGGTATGTGCTTTCAAAATCTGCTTCTTCAGGAGTCGCTGCAAATGTGAAATACACACATGCTCCTTCGATATAGCTATGGGATAAGTGACACGTGGCTGAACGTGCATGTGGAACTGCAAGCATTGCTGATTCAACTGCGTCGACAACCGCATCAAGATGACCCCAATTTGCTGCGACTTCCATGGTGTCAACCACAAAGCCCTTGCGAGTGAGTGCTTGTAATCCACTGGTGTCATTGCGATGATGCATCCATGCTTCGATAAGTGCATCATCACCGTCAGTGGCTCCCATTTCTTTACAGGTGTCAAACACAACACTCATTGTTCCGTCGACGATGGCTTCAGTGCCTTCGTCGAGAACAAGAAGAGTGCATTGCGTGCCATCGCCACCATGAGAACGCTTGCTTTCGGCTCCGTCATACAAACGCAAGACAGCTGGAGTGGCCCCAGCGCGAATAATGCGACGACATGCTTCGATGCCTTCGGAAAATGACGCGAACACAAACGCTGCACGTCGCTCAACTTCAGGCAGTGGGTGTGCGCGCAACCACACGCGCGTGATAACTGCAAGAGTCCCTTCGCTGCCGAGAAGAAGTTGGGAGATATCTGGCCCTACTGCACCAGCTGGTGCGCCACCAGTACGAATGATTGTGCCGTCTGCAAGTACAGCTTCAAGAGCATGCACCATGTCTTCGATTTTCCCGTAACGCGTTGAGTACTGACCTGCCCCACGGCACGCAACCCAACCGCCAACAGTGGCGAGTTCAAATGATTGTGGGTAATGCCCAATGGTGAGTCCGTGTGTACGAACTGCCTTTTCTAAGTCGGGCCCAAAGGTGCCAGACAACGTTTCAACAATGCCAGAAACTTCGTCGATTGATTCGATGCCTTGCATCTGTGTCATGTCAAGTGCGACACCGCCAAAGAGGGGAATGGCTGCTCCACATACTCCGCTTCGTCCGCCAGAAGGTGTGACAGGAATTTTGTGGTCATTGCAGTACGCCAACAAGATCGACACTTCTTGTGTGTTCTTTGGGCGGCAGACAACAGCCGGAATTTGTGGAACTTCATTACGAAGTGACCACCGAAGCGATAACGGCCACCAGTCACGGCCATGTTGCGCGCGTTCTGCCGCATCGGCCGTGGTGTCACAGATTGCACCGAGTTCTTGCGCTTCTATTTCAGTTAATGAGCGCCCATGGCTTGGTAGGTGAGACGTTGCAAGAGCAGGGTCACCACCAAATTCGATTGGTTCTGTGGCCTGTGTTGAAAATGTATGAGTGCTCATTGTTATCCCTTATGTGAGTCGATGAATTCTTGTTCTGTCACCATTGCTGCAGCGTCTTCACGAGCGCAAGCATCAATGAACTCTGCAATGCTTGCGGAACACTGTGCATCGTCCCACCCAAGAAGTGGAGAAATAAGGTCTGCTGTAGCACGTGCTGCTGAAACGCTGGCACGTCGGTTGAGCAAGCGAGCCCGGGTACGACGACTAAGAATGTCATCAATAGACGTGGCCATTTCGTGTGTGACTGCGTACACCGCTTCAGCGCGTAGGTAGGGAAGTCCGTCTACTAACGGCCCGGATAGTGATGGATCGTTAGCGATGAGGGCAGCGATATCTGCAGAGTCGCTTCCAAAACGACCATCGAGGTGGTGGTCGCGCTGTGATGCGCGGATACTGCGACCCTTTGCCCCATGAAGCGACATTGACTTAGTGCGACAACGAGTCTTTGTGCCCAAGACTTCAGAGACGGCATCGACAGCATCCTCTGCCATCTCGCGATACGTGGTGAGCTTGCCTCCCGTTACTGTGACAACACCATTGTCGGATGTAAATACTCGATGTCGACGACTGAGATCAGCAGTACGACCAGCTTTTGCCGAAGAGTCATCCATCTTTACAAGAGGACGAAGGCCAGACCACACGCCCGTTACATCTTCAAGGGTGACATCAGTGTTGACGCTTGCATTCAGTGCCGCAAGAACATATTCAATATCGTCACGTGTGCACTGTGGATCATTAACAGGTCCTTTGTAGTCGGTGTCGGTTGTGCCGATATATGTGAATTGGTATGTGCCGTCGCCACGAGAGATCCAGGGGACTACGAACAAACTGCGCTTGTCGCTTGGCACGGGAATAACTACTGCAATGTCATTGCGAACCTTTTCCCAGGGCACGGTGAGGTGAACACCCTTTGCCGGACGAATGGTGTCTGGGTGAGACGCTTCGTCAAGGGCACGAACATCATCGGCCCAAACACCTGTTGCGTTGATAACTGCTTTGGTGCGGATAGCGAAATGAGTATCGCCGACAATGTCGTGGACACGAACGGAGTGTTGCGTGCGATTGACTGAATCAATTCCTTCAACGCGGCATTGGTTTGCAATAGCAGCTCCGTTGTCTGCGGCACTGCGCAGTACAGAGAGGGTAAGACGAGCATCGTCGGCTTCTGCGTCGTAATACATGTACGCAGATGAAAGCTTTTCGCGCGACATTGTGGGCAGGTGAGCAAATGCAGCATCGGCAGAAAGTCTGCGATGAAGGCGACCAATGCGCCATCCGCCCGTGAGGTCATACATCCACATGGCAGAACCAAGCGCGCGAGCAATTTTTTTCGACACGACACTGTTCTTCGTGAGAATTGGAATCATGAACGGAAGTACATGTACCAGGTGGGGGGCATTGCGACGCAAGCGCTTGCGTTCACGCAACGCTTGATAGACAAGACGAACGTCGCCTTGTTGGAGGTAACGCAATCCGCCGTGGATCAGCTTTGACGATTTCGATGACGTACCCGATGCAAAGTCGTCACGCTCGAGAAGGCAGGCGCGAAGGCCACGAGAGGCTGCATCGAGCACGACACCTGCTCCGGTGATTCCACCACCGATGACGACAACGTCGAATTCTTCGCTGGAAAGGCGGGAAAGGGACAAGGACCGGGAAAAATTGTGAGGGGTAGACACGAGACAGAGCCTATTGGGTCTGAACTTTTGAAAGAATTCTGTGTTTCGCAGACGGATCGCAAGTTCGTGGGTCAATCGCCGCCCAACATATTGCCGAACCACTGTGCAGCATCTCAATTGTCTGATGCAACCTGAAATGAACTTGCCACTGGTTTGCGCCCGCGAGCCAGAAGCGTAAAACAGACTCGCTGCTCGAAAAGTCGGACTAGACAGATGTGACGCTTGACACATACACTGCCCATGCGGGAATTTTTCCCGTGACTGAGGGGGGTTTCGATGTTCGGAACAGATCTGTCGTGGCGGCACCAAGGGGCATGTAACGGCTTGGACCCTGATGTCTTTTTCCCTGACTCTGATGCAGCTGCAGAAGAAGCCAAATCAATATGTAGCTCGTGCATGGTGCGGGCGTCATGTCTCGAGCACGCCATCGCTGTTCGTGAAAAAGACGGAGTCTGGGGCGGTGCCACGGAACGGGAGCGCCGCAGAATTATTCGTCAAAGACGTCGCACAGCGTAGATACTGGGTGCATGGCGCATTCCGACGAATTCATAGGCTGGCCCACATTGCTGGCCCACATTTTGGATCGACATGATCTTGATGCCACGCAGGCAGAGTCTGCCATCACGCAAATACTGAACGGAAATGCAACGCCATCTCAGATGACTGCCTTTGTCGTTGCAATGCGCGCAAAGGGAGAAACAATTCAAGAACTTGAAGGCATGTTGCATGCTGTTCGTTCAGCTGGCATGAAAGTTCATCTCAGCGCGGAACTTGCATCACGCGCCATTGACATAGTTGGTACCGGTGGCGACAAGAGCAACACCGTCAATGTGTCAACGATGTCAGCGTTGGTTGTGGCTGCAGCTGGTGTGCCGGTATGTAAACACGGCAATAGAGCTGCATCATCAAGGTGTGGTGCAGCTGATTTGCTTGAAGCTGCGGGCGTGGCAATCGAGCTTGATCCGCAAGGAGTGGAAGCATCAATCGCTGCAACTGGGTTTGGTTTTTGCTTAGCGGCTCATTTTCATCCTGCTTTTCGCTACACAGGCCCGTCGCGTCGTGAAATCGGAGTGCCAACTGTATTTAATTTGCTCGGGCCGATGGCGAACCCAGCGCCGATCTCAAACATGTTGGTGGGCGTTGCGATGCCAAACATGATGGAGGCAATGGTGGGGTCATTGACCTCTCGTCATGTCACCAGTGCATGGGTTGTGCATGGCCATGGCGGACTTGATGAACTTGCTGTCAGTGGTCCGAACATTGTGTATGAATTGCGAGATGGCAACATTTCTCGATTCGAAATCGACGCTGCTGATTTCGGAATTACTCACTCCTTGCTGGCAGATATTCGAGGGGGAGACGCCACGGACAACTTGGCCATTATGAATGATCTGTTCGCTGGTAAAACGGGAGCTGTTCGTGACATCGTGACGTTTAATGCCGGGTGCGCGCTCTTTGTTGCCAACCATGTTGGGTCAGTGGCTGACGGTATCGATGTGGCTCGCGCCACCATCGATTCGGGTGCGACAGCAAGCATGCTGGCCAAGGTTGTAGCCGTTAGTTCGGCTGAAGCTGAGCGCATGCAGGTCTAACAAACGGAACCGTGTCACACCCTTTCGTCACTCTTGTGACATGGACATCACGCCTCTCACCCTCACCGAAGCCCCTCAGTACGAACCTGTTCTCATGATTTCGTGTGCCACCTGTGTCATGGCAGATACCGATGCCTGCGGTGATTGCATCATGACTTTCCTCTGCGATGCTCCATCTGAAGGGGCTGTTGTTCTTGACCTTCAGGAACTTCGGGAAATTAGGTTGCTCGCTCAGGCCGGTTTGGTGCCTACGCTTCGGCACCGTGCCGTTGGCTAAATCTTCCTCCCGTAATCCCACAGTCGTCTCTCGAGACGCCCCTCAGGGACCTGAGTATTGGGCGCAACTGCATGTCATCGGTCAGGAAGCTGGCCTTCATTCACTCGGCGTAGCTCCGGCCGACGTGATGCATCGCGCACGTCAGCAGATTCACGATCGCATCGATCAAGATCTTGTCAACGATATGAAATTTACCTTCTTACGTCCGGAACGTTCAACTACGCCGATTCAACATCTTGACGGTGCGCAATCAATCATTGTTGGTGTTCGCTCATATGCAATAAGCGATCATCCAGATGTCGGTTCGTCGTCTCCATTAGCAAGAGTTGCTCGCTATGCATGGCTAGATCATTATGGCCACCTCAAAGATTCGCTCTCTGTCATTGCTGAACGCTTACGGCGTGACGGTCATCGCGCTGTCGTATTTGCAGATGACAATGCGATGGTTGATCGCGAGGCAGCGTGGCTCGCTGGCCTTGGTTGGTTTGGCAAGAACGCAAACATTTTATTGCCAGGGCACGGAAGCTTCTTTGTGATTGGATGCGTGATTACAACAGCAGTTCTTCCAGTGTCAACGCCTATTGATGACGGGTGTGGGGCGTGTTCTCGCTGCATACCTGCATGTCCAACGGGAGCAATTGTTAAAAACGGCGTCATCGATGCAAACAAGTGTTTGTCATGGTTGCTTCAAAAGCCAGGAATATTTGATCGTGACTATCGCATCGCACTTCATGACCGAATCTATGGCTGTGACGATTGCCAAACTGCATGTCCTCCTACACGACGAACCGAGTTGAGCGAATCAACAGAACAACTTCAATCGATTGTTGAAGTATTGACTTGGTTGTCAATGGATGACGAGTCCCTAAACGCATCATGTCAGCGTTGGTATGTGCATAAACGTGACATGACATGGATTCGGCGAAACTTGCTGATTGTTCTTGGCAATATCGGTAACCCAAGTGATCCTGATGTAGTTGATGCCATCGGCAAATATATTTCGCACACCCGAAGCGAATTGCGTGCTCATGCGGTGTGGGCTGCAGCCAGATTAGGTCTTAGTCATCTCATCAATCATGCAGATTCTGACCCCATGGTGCGCGATGAGTTGCTGCATCTGCCAACCTTGCGGGAAGGCCTATGAAGCATCTTCTCGTCACCAATGATTTTCCTCCCAAAATTGGCGGCATTCAGTCACTGTTGTGGGAATGGTGGCGTCGATTGCCGCCTGACTCCTTTGCTGTGCTCACAAGCCCTCATGCTGACGCCGCAGTATTCGATGCAAGTGAGCCGTATCGCATTGAACGAACACGCGAACCAGTGTTGTTGCCTCACCCATGGATGGTGCAACGCATCAACGCAATGGTCAAAGAATTCGGAGCTGACTTTGTCGTGCTTGATCCGGCCCTTCCTTTAGGTCTGGTGGGACCTCGGTTGTCTGTTCCCTACATGGTTGTATTGCACGGTGCAGAGGTCACGGTGCCAGGCAGGTTGCCTCTATCTCGCCAAGTCTTAGGCCATGTATTGCGTGGCGCAGAACACATCATCGCTGCTGGTGGGTATCCGGCAACAGAAGGGGACCACGCAGCGGGGCGCGCATTGCCCTCCACCATTGTTCCTCCAGGTGTCGACACACTGAGATTTGTTCCGTTGGATGCTGCAGGGAAGAAGGCGGCACGTGCGCGATTTGGTTTTGACGCTGACGACGAAATAATTCTGGGATTTAGCAGGCTTGTCCCGCGCAAAGGATTCGACACCGTGATTCGCGCTGTTGCGCAACTTGCACCACACCGACCTCGATTACGTTTGGCAATCGCTAGTACGGGTCGGGATGAAGATCGACTACGAAAATTGGCTGATGAATTAAAGGCTCCAGTGACATTCATGGGGCGCGTTGAACACGATGACGTTCCCGCGTTGTATGGATGCGCAGATATTTTTTCAATGATGTGTCGTAATCGTTGGGCAGGTCTCGAACAAGAGGGCTTCGGCATCGTGTTTGTTGAAGCGGCCGCATGTGGAGTACCACAAATTGCAGGCGACAGCGGGGGAGCAGCGGAGGCTGTTCTTGACGGAGTCACTGGCTATGTCATTTCAAACCCCACTGACGCATCAGGTTTGGCTGCTCGCATCGCCACAATTCTTGATGATGATTCCTTACGTGCCTCTATGGCTGTTGCCTCGCGTGCTCGTGCCGAATCTGAATTTGAATACTCAGTTCTTGCAGCGCGTTTGGGACAAGTGCTAAGGGTTGGGCAATGATGGATGTCATGCCAGGGTCATTCCTCATCAAATGCAATCTTGCGTTAACCGCTGTCTTTGTGACGATGTCAATCGTTGCTGCAGTCGCTTTCACTTCTCCGTGGAAGACCATTGGCGTCGTGGTGAGTCTGAGCTGTTTTACAGTCGGCATTGTTGCGTTTTTATGGGGCTACTGGACTGCAGTACAACGAAGCCGTACAGACAACATTTCGGTAGCAGCCCTGTATTTCTTGGTTGATGATTGTGCCCCACAATCTATTGCACGACTGATGAACGGTGCCCTCGGAGTTCAGGTAGTGGTTGCAGTCGCCACGGCGATCAGCCGCACGACTACAGATGGTCGCACAGGCAGCACACTCGCATTTGGGGTCTTGGCTCCCATGATGGGCCTTGGTCTTAATGGTCTGTGGGGAGCCACGCATGGCACTTTTGCCCCTCGTCAATTAAATGATTCGGGTGAGGTGCCACTTCAAGAGCCCGCGAGCGGTCAAGATTAGAACCATGACTGACCGCGCTGCACAGACCACTCTCATCTCGGCCCCTCTTAATGCATGTTGGGATGTTGTTCTCGGATTCGAGAATTACCCCGATTGGGCCAAAGATGTCAAGGAAGCAAATGTTTTGACACGCGACAATGACGGTCGCGGACTTCGGGTCGAATATCGCGCATCGGCTCTTGGTCGCAGCACGCGTTACACACTTGAATATGACTATTCACAACAGCCGTCTCGTCTGTCATGGCATCTGGTGGAAGGTGACATCATGCGTGCGCTCAACGGCGCATATTCATTTGTTGAAGTTGATGGCGGTACTCAAGTCTTTTATGAACTGGAACTGGAACTTGTTGTTCCTCTTCCTGGTTTTGTGAAGCGCCGTGCAGAGGCACGAATTCTCATCGAAGCAGTCAAAGAACTGAAGGCTCGCGCCGAGTCGTGAGTTTCGTTGGAATTGATGTTGGTGGCACAAAGTGCCATGGCGTCCGCGTTGACGAACATGGTGTTGTTCTCGAAGAGATCAGATACCCGACGCCACATGCATCGGACTTGGTTGATCTGCTTGAGGCGATGTTTCATGAACTCTCTGGAACACAAACTCTTGGTGTCGGAGTCCCCGGACTAATCACGCCAGACGGAATCGTGCGTGCGTCTCCCAATATGAAGGGCGCACACAACATTGCAGTTGGTCCTGAACTTCGTTCACGCCTAGGCATCAGCGTTCATGTTGAAAATGATGCAACGATGGCGGCATTCGGAGAATGGAAAGCTGGTGCTGCGATTGGAGCCATGAATGCAGTGATTGTCACGTTAGGTACGGGTATTGGTGGCGGCATTGTGATGGGCGGTCAATTGCAACGCGGCGCTAATGGGTTCGCGGGCGAAATTGGACACATGGTTGTGCAACACAATGGCGAATTGTGCGTGTGTGGCAGGCGAGGTTGCTGGGAACGATACGCATCGGGTTCCGCATTGCGAATGTTGAGCGGCGGTATGAGCGGCGAAGATGTATTTGCGGCAGCTAGTTCAGGCGAAAGTCATGCACTATCTGTCGTTGCTGCTTTTGCAGATTGGGTTGCAGTTGGTCTTGCAAGTCTCACGAATATTTGTGACCCAGAAGTGATTGTTATTGGCGGAGGAGTCGTGCAGTCCTTCGAACTCGTACTTGAGTCTGTGTCGAAGAGTTTTTCTGCCGCTTTGTATTCATCCGAATCGCGACCACATCCTGCTTTGCATGTTGCGGCATTGGGAGAACGCGCTGGCGCAATCGGGTGCGCCCTATTTATGACTCAGGGCTAGCCCAACTGCGTGAGCGTTCCACGGCGCGTAGCCATTGAGCATGTGAGGCATCGGGATTGCCGGGCTCGAATCGTTTGTCGAGTGTCCACATCGAAGCAATTTCATCAAGGTTCGCCCACACGCCTTCTGCTAACCCGGCCAAGTACGCAGCGCCTAATGCAGTGGTCTCATGATCTGTTGGTCGCAAAACAGGCACACCCAGTGCATCTGACTGACGTTGCAACATTGCGTCCATCACAGAAGCGCCACCATCAACACGTAGTTCGGCAAGGGTGACTCCACCTGCGTGAGTCATTGCGTCAATTGCATCGCGAGTTTGATGAACCATCGCGTCAACCACGGCTCGAGCAATGTGAGCCTTAGTGGTGCCGCGAGTAATGCCAATGATTGATCCGCGCGCATACGGATCCCACCATGGACTTCCTAAGCCTGTAAAGGCTGGCACTACACACACCCCGCCTGAATCCGGCACAGATTCTGCCAATGGTCCGATCTCGGAAGAATCATTGATGATGCCAAGTCCATCGCGTAACCATTGAACTGCAGCGCCGGTAACAAAGATTGCTCCCTCAAGCGCATACACGGGCGCACCATCTCCAAGGTCCCACGCAACAGTGGTGAGCATTCCATCTGCAGGGGTCGGACATGTTGTGCCGATATTGAGAAGAACAAAACTTCCCGTTCCGTAGGTGTTCTTTGCCATGCCAACGCTTGTACACGCTTGTCCAAACAACGCTGCTTGTTGGTCACCGGCAATTCCAGAGATTGGTATTCCGTTCGGCACGCCAGGAACATCAGTGGTGACACCAAATCGTCCACTTGATGGTTGCACGGTCGGCAGTACTGACATGGGAACGCCAAGTAGTTCGCACATTTCTGCGCTCCATTGCATTGTGTTGATGTCGAACAACATGGTGCGACTTGCATTAGAGGGGTCTGTGACGAATGCGGCCCCTGCAGTCAGTTTCCAAACCAGCCACGAGTCAATTGTTCCGATACGTAAATGTTCAATCGGGGGAACTGATGTGTGTCGTAACAGCCACGCAGCCTTAGTGCCGGAAAAATACGGATCAAGCACCAGGCCGGTTACTGCGCGAACACGATCAAGGTGTGGCAGTAACTCCGAACATCTTTCTGCCGTACGACGATCTTGCCAGACAATTGCATGCGCTGTCGGTTGTCCCGTTCGTTTGTCCCACGCCAACACTGTCTCACGTTGGTTAGTGATTCCAATGGCCGAAACGGGCTGAGTGAGTTGGCCGCATACATCTTGCAACGTGGCCACAATTGCATCCCAAATTTCAAGTGCATCGTGTTCAACCCATCCTGGTTGAGGAAAAAATTGAGTGAATTCCCTGTATGCGGAAAATGATTCGTGTCCATCATCAAAGACGGCGCGTGTGCGCACTCCGGTGGTGCCAGCGTCAATCGCGAGCACCACGCTCATGAAGCGCCTGGCCCCGATGTTGCAATGAGATGAATGAGGTCCGCGTGTACTCCGGGAGTTGCAGCCAGTACCTGTGCGGGGGTAACAGGATTTCCGACGTAATCAGAAAATATTGCGCCGGCCTCAGTTGCTATCACTTGGCCTGCGACTAGGTCCCATGAATGAAGGTGTTCTTCGAAGTAGGCATCAAGGCGACCGCATGCAACGAAACATAAGTCAACAGCAGCTGCACCAAACCGACGAATGTCTCGCACCTTCATCACAATGTCGGCAACGCGTTTAGCGTGTACTTCACGTTCACTGATTCGGTAGCTGTATCCGGTACACACGAGAGCATCTGCCACGTCGTTATTGTCGCGAACTCTGATTGGCATTCCGTTGACAGTGGCCCCTTCTGTGCGGGCGGCACTGAACATCTCACTGAGTGCAGGAACATAAACGGCCCCAGCAAGTGGTCCATGTTCATCAACCGCACCAATTGACACCGCCCACATCGGAAGATCGAAATAGAAATTCGTTGTTCCATCGATTGGGTCAATGTGCCATGTAATTCCAGATGTGCCCTGTTTGGCTGCGCCTTCTTCTCCGATAATCGCATCATCGGGACGAACCTGCGCCAAGCCCTCAGTAATCATTGCTTCACTTGCTTTATCAAACTTCGTCACCATGTCAATTGGTGACGACTTTGTTGTCGCAGAGAGTGGGCCACTTTTGCGTCCGCTAAGCGCCATGTCTCCGGCTTCGCGGGCAAGCGATTCGGCAATCTGACGCAATTGAGATCCGAGGGATGGTGAACTGCTCATGAGGCGTCCGAAATTTGTTGCCATTCGCCGTGGACTCGTAAAACGAGGACTGCGATGATGGCGGTTCCGCCAGCGCCAATCAGGCTGCAGATCAACATTCCCGCACCTGTCGGCACAGTGCAGATTCCAACGCATTGTGAATCAATGAGGCCGTAACCCAGCAGCCCCCCTGCGAGACCACCGAGCAGGATTGAGCAAAAAGCGATGACTCGTGCAGCGACCGATGGCAGAGCAGAAAGAGAAGAGGTGGAGTCTGGCACCTGACCATCGTAGGCGTGGCGGCATGACGAGTGCAGTAGCGTTTCCGTGAAATGACCACTAACCGTTCGATTCTTCACATTGATATGGATGCCTTCTATGTGTCGGTTGAGTTATTGCGTCATCCTGAACTGCGCGGACTGCCGGTTGTCGTGGGTGGAACGGGAGGTCGCGGCGTGGTGGCCGCTGCTTCCTATGAAGCCCGACGATACGGGATCCGCTCTGCAATTTCGTCAGCTATCGCGCGCAAGTTATGCCCTGATGCTGTGTTCATTGCACCCGATATTTCCCACTATGTCGAATTCAGTCAAAAGTTGCACACCATCTTTGAGTCGTTCACGCCACTTGTTGAACAGATCTCTATCGATGAAGCATTTCTTGATGTCACTGGGGCATCGCTGTTGATGGGGGATGCTGTTTCAATCGCGTGGGCATTACGTGAGCGCGTGCTGTCTGAAACTCTGTTGACCTGCAGCGTCGGTGTTGCGCCGAATAAATTTCTTGCCAAACTCGCGTCTGAACATGCCAAGCCCCGAGCAACGGCTGGCGGAGTTCAGCGCGGGTATCAAGTATTTGAAGTAAAGCGCGGACACGAATCTGAATTCTTGTTGCCTCTTCCGGTGCAAGCACTGTGGGGTGTTGGGCCTGCAACGCTTGCAAAACTTGAGGCTATTGGTGTTCGCATTGTTGCTGATTTGGCCGAACTGGATGTTGACATCGTGTGTGCTGCCGTAGGCGATGTGAACGGACGGCATCTCCATGCTCTTGCACGAGGGATAGATGATCGGACAGTCGAACCTGAACGAATTGCCAAATCAATCGGTCATGAAGAGACGTTCTCTGCAGACCTCACTACGCACGAAGAACTGCGAGTCCAATTGGTGCGACTATGTGATGCGGTGGCACGTCGTACTCGTGATGCTGGTGTCGCTGCTGGCACTTTGTTGTTGAAAGTAAAATTCTCATCGTTTGAGTCGGTCACTCGGTCAGTGACTCCTTCTGTTCCATTGACGACAGGGCCATCAATGGTGGCAGCTCTCGAGCCACTGTTAGCGATGTTGGATTACGCACAAGGTGTTCGACTGCTTGGCGTTCATGCACAAAAATTGGCCGAGCAAAGCGAGAGGATTCCGCGATTGTTCGACGATGGGGGAGACACTCCAGAAGATATTGAAGAGCAATGGAAACCAGCCAGCAAAGCAGTTGACCTCATCGTCGATCGATTTGGAGCCGGGATGATCGGGCCTGTCAGCGGACTCAACTCCCGAAAGCCTGGCCAGAACCCTTCTGGTCCCGTCCTCGACGAAGGCTCCTGACATAGAACACACCGAGGCACATTGCGTTTGGGACAGCGAGGTGAGACAATACAGATGTGCCATTGTCAGACGAAGAACAAAGAATCCTGCGTGAGATTGAAGCTCAGCTCAAAACTGATGAGAAGTTTGCTAACGCTGTGTCCTCATCGGGGTTGTATCGCCATTCTGCCCGCCGTGTGTGGTGGGCCCTTGTTGGTGTCATTGTGTCTCTTGTGGCTGTCGTTGCCAGCCTGCAGATTCATTTCTTGATTGCCTTTGCTGCCTTTGTTGTGATGATGGGCTTTGCCTTAGTCATTGAACGTCAGGTCCGATTGATTGGACGCGCAGGGGTGCAAGACCTTGCCCAAACAATTCGTAAGCCCCGCGTCAAGTTTCCTCACAATTAATCCAGGTTTGCCCACTACTGTTGGCGCTATGCAAACCGCAGAATCCACTTCGAAAAGCGACTCTGCATTCCTGTCTATTCTTGGAGCAGTCGTTGTCCGACCGTGGCTGTGGGTCACTGCACTTGCCCAGGCCTATCGGTTAGTGCCACATGGTTGGTGGCGCACCTCGCCATTCCTGCCCGTTCCATCTCAGGACTACATGGAGTTTCGCTTGGTGACTCAATATGGCGGTGGACACGGTGTCGCGCGTGGCCCCATTCGGTCGCAAGATGTTGTCGCCTACTTACGGTGGTGCAGACGCTGGAGTAGCGAAAACTGATGAGAAGCGCACTCGTTCTCAATGCAACATATGAACCACTCAGTGTTGTGTCGGCCCGACGTGCGATCTGTCTTGTCCTGTGCGATAAAGCTGAAGTCATCGCAGACGACGGAACAGTTGTTCACTCAGAGCGGCTTACCTTGGCATCACCAATCGTCATTCGTTTGCGGTATGTAGTGAAAGTGCCATATCACCGCAACGCAACCATGTCGCGACGTGCCGTGTTTGCTCGCGATCATCATCGTTGTGGCTATTGCGGTGGAACCGCCGACAGCATTGACCATGTCATGCCCCGTTCTCGCGGTGGAAAAAATGTATGGGAAAATGTTATTGCTGCATGCCGTGGATGCAATCTCCGAAAGCGCGATCGCACGCCAGAAGAAGCTGGCATGCAGTTGTCGAGCATTCCGCGTGCGCCACGGGAGATGTCATGGATTATGTATGCCGTGCCGCGAGTTCCCGATCAGTGGAAGCCGTACCTGGCCGTGGCCAGTTAACTCGAATCGAATTCCCCAATGACTACCCCTTCTATGGAGTGGGGCCGCCATGACTGGATAGGTACCGCTGCAGATTTTCATGCAATGGAATTGCCTGCAGAACGTGCAATGTGGTGGTGCCACGTTGTGGCTCCAACTGTGATTCTTGGATCAACTCAATCAGTTGATGATGTAAATCAGATGATCGCAGACGAAAGTGGCGTGTTGGTGTCGCGACGTCGAAGTGGTGGGGGTGCGGTATTCGTGCACCCATCAGATTCCGTATGGATTGACATAACAATCAGCAGAAATGATCCGTTGTGGAAAGACGATGTTGCGCAGTCAATGCTGTGGCTTGGTGAATGCTTTGTTGAAGCACTGTCGCCATGGATTCAAGCCGAGGTGTATCGCGATTCTTTTTCAACCGGAATTGACGGTCGCGTTGTGTGCTTTGCAAGTTCATCTCCTGGAGAAGTTTTTGTGGGTGCAAATAAACTGGTAGGCATTAGTCAACGTCGTGGTCGAGAGGGTGCCAGATTTCAGTGTGTGTTGTATCGACACTGGAAACCAGGTGAGTGGTCGCCGATCCTTGCTTCCGTAGATGTGCGGTCACGAGTTGCAGATATTGCCGTGGCGACCCTCGATATCCCGGCTCTCACCCTTGTCAATGCCGTTTCTGAGCGACTCTCTGGCCCAGGTGGGGAAGAGAGTGGTGAAATTTGGGGGTAAATGGTTGACAGTGGGGGGAAGTGGGGATAATCTGTCCCACGGGAGAGGCGGAGAACTTCACCCAGGAAGGCAGAGACCGTGTTTGTTGGAGTGCATGAGCGACAGCTCGACCCAAAAGGTCGACTCGCCCTCCCTGCTGCATTTCGCCCCCGTCTCGAGCCCCGCTGTTACTTGGCCTTTGGTCGCGATAAGTGCATAGACGTCCTCACTGCTGAAGCCTTCGAGCAAGTAGCAGAGGAAATGCTGCAAAAAGTGCGCAGCGGAGAAATGGACCGCAACGAACAGCGCGCACTTGCCGCAAACACCGTCGAGGTCACCATTGATGCACAAGGTCGCGTGAACCTTGATGAAAAACTTCGCGAATACGCAGGAGTGCAATTGGGCTCACGAGTGATTGTCGCTGGATCCTTTGATCGTGTCGAAATCTGGGAGCCAGATCGCCATGATCGCAACATCAGTTCGGGTACCGAACAAATAGCTGGAGCGGGCGCGTGATTCCCGATGCTCTACAAGTCTTTTCAATCAGTCAGCGGCCGACGGTCTCTGGCAGTCTCCCGGATGGCACGGTGGTTAGCTCCAACTCCGCCCGCTACCATCGCGCACATTCCGGGGATACATCCGGGTGGCATTTGCTTTCCGGGAGGCTGCCAGGGACCGTCCGTCATGACACAGGTGTCAACATGAACGCGGTCTTTGCTCATGTACCAGTGATGCTGGAGCAGATTACCGATGTCTTTTCCGACATGAATGATGGCGTCTTTCTCGATGCAACTCTTGGCGGTGCTGGACACAGCACGGCAATCTTGACCGCACACCCCAGAGTCTCATTGCTGGGAATTGACCAAGACGATATGGCTCTTGAATCAGCTGAACAAGTTCTTGCAGCCGCTGGTTGTAGTGGACGCGTTGCCCTCCGGCGCGCCCGCTTCGATGCAGCGGCGCTAATCGCGGCGAAAGAGGGCATCAGCGCGTTGTCTGGTGCTCTCTTCGACCTCGGTGTCTCGTCTCCACAATTCGATGTTGCTGAGCGCGGATTTTCATATCGATTTGATGCGCCGCTCGATATGCGAATGGACCGCTCTCAAACGTTGAGTGCAGATGTGATTGTAAATACATACGACGAAGATGCATTAACGAGCATGTTGCGTCGAAACGCAGACGAGCGTCACGCGTACCGTATTGCGAAGGCGATCATCGCTGCGCGTCCGATTCACTCCACTGTGCGACTGTCAGAAGTTGTGAGTTCAGCAATCCCTGCGCCGGCACGTCGTCGCGGTGGACATCCGGCGAAACGGTCTTTTCAGGCCATCCGCATTGAAGTAAATGCAGAGCTTGAAATTCTTCCAGGCGCTTTGCGGAATGTCATTTCGCTGTTGGCTCCTGGCGCACGATTGGCAGTTCTTTCGTATCACTCTGGTGAAGATCGGATTGTCAAGTCTGTGATGAGATCAGCAGAGACGGGCGATTGTGATTGCCCACCAAATCTTCCATGTGGATGCGGTGCTGTGCGGTCAGTTGTTCGTGTCCGTGCACCTCGTGATGCAAGTAGAGCAGAGCTGGCGCTGAACCCGAGGTCATCTTCGGCGCGTTTGCGTGTCGTTGAGAAAATCGCTATCGAGAGTCAGAACTAATCATGGCTGTCGCTGTTAAATTTCCTGCTGGTTTGGCGCCACGTGAGGATCGAGATATTCGACCTAAGTTGGTCTTGGTTCCTCAAACCGAACGACGGTATGTCCGAGTATTCACTGTGATGGCTCTCGTTGTAACGGTGATGTTCTGCATCGTCTCGCTACGTGCACATATGGCTCAACAAGAGATGCGCCTAGACAAATTGAACTATGACATCACCCGAGCACGGGCCCATTTCGAAACCTTGCGCGCTGAACGTGCAAATCTTCAGTCACCAGGTCAATTAATGAATCAGGCAAGTCTGATGGGTCTCGTTCCGAGTCTTGGTATTCACATGGTGGGAATACCAGCAGCCGTAGCGGCCGAAGTTGCTGCAACGGTCGGCAAAGTAGATTCCGACGTAGTTGCTCATACTGAATCACCGCTTGATGAATTCGGCCGCATGAAAGCCGCAGTGGTTGGATCACCATGAGTGGGTCAGAAGGTTCACATCGCGGAACTCGCTCACATGGAACGTCGTCATCGTCTCGTTCTGTTACGTCTCGTTCTGCAACCTCTCGCTTAACTACCTCTCGCGCGTCGAGTAAGAGCGGCACATCGTCTGGTCGTTCACGTTCGACGACTCGTCCGCCAGTAGCTAAGAAGCCAAGTCGGCCACCAGAGCGCGGTTCCGTAACAACCCGAAGGCAAGCACCGACTACTTCGCCCTTTGAATCTCTCATGGCATCGGTGTGGCATTGGACCAAGATGAGTTTCACAGGGGAAGTGCCAGCGGCTTTGCGATCAAGCAAGATTCCATCGTCAGAAGCGCACCATCGTGTCAAAAGTCGTTTGCAGAAAACAGTGGTGTTCTTTGTAGTTGCCTTGACATTGTTGCTTGGTCGAGTAGTCATGTTGCAAACAATTCAACGTCACACCTACTTTGCAGCAAGCGTTGATCAGCGCACCAGGGTAAATATTCTGCGTGCTGCTCGTGGAGTTATTTTCGATCGCAACGGGAATGAATTGGCACTGTCAGTCCCGAGTACAACGGTGTACGCCGACCCTCGTTCCATGACTGATGTTCCCGCTGTTGCGCATGCCTTGTCTGTTGCTTTGGCGTATACGCCAGAACAAGAAAGTCGACTGCTCGCTGCTCTTAGCGCTCCAGGTTCGAAATTCAGTTACATCGCGAGAGGCTTGAGTAAAGAAAATGCTCAAACTCTGCTTGGTCTCGGACTTCCTGGTGTGTATTCGTATACAGAACCATCCCGACAAGTAGAAGGTGGAGTAGCGGGTGCAGTGATTGGTCGAACAGATCCTGATGGACTGGGAACATCTGGCCTTGAAAAACAATTCAACAAGATTCTTACGGGAGTTGATGGCAAAGGTATTCGTGAAGTTGACAAGAATGGACGTTCAATTGCCGGAGTGCAGAGCACAACAGCTGCTCCAGTTCCCGGTGATGACATTGTTCTGACTCTTGACAAGAACATTCAATTTCAAACAGACACTGCTCTCCTTGACCGAGTTGGTCAACTCGGTGCCAAAGGCGGCACCGCAATTGTGATGAATACAACAACGGGACAGGTGTATGCCATGTCGAATGTGCGTCGAAATACTGCAGGTTCTGCAGTCCTTGCATCAGGAAACTTTGCCGCTGTGGAGGCGTATGAGCCTGGATCTGTGGCGAAAGTATTCTCGGTCAGTGCAGCATTGAATGAAGGAGCTGTGACTCCAGAAACTGTCTTTAAGGTTCCGGGCGCAATTGTCGTTGACAAATATCCCATTCGTGATGCATGGCCGCACGGACCAATGGACATGAACGTACGAACCATTATTAGTGAGAGTTCAAATATTGGAACCCTCATGACCGCGCAAACAATTAGTACGGAAAAATTACACGATTACTTGTCTTCGTTTGGATTTGGTCAGAAAACGGGACTGGATTATCCAGGTGAAAGTCGTGGAACCCTGCGAAATGCAAACAAGTGGCGAGGCACGGAGAAGGTAACTGTGTCGTACGGTTATGGAATGGCAGCAACTCCACTTCAGTTGATCGCAGGTGTGAATACCGTTGCGAACAAGGGCACCTATGTTGCTCCGCAACTGGTGAGTGCAACAATTGATAAAACCGGAAAGCGTCATCCTGTGGCTGAATCCGCCACTCGATCCGTTCTCAAACCTGAGATTGCTGCAACGATGACTGACATGTTGCGTGAAGTGATATGTACAGGAACCGGAGAACTCGCTCAGGTAAAGGGCATGGAGATTGCTGGTAAAACTGGTACCGGCTACAAAGTGCAGGCGAACGGCACGTATTCAACTGATACCGGTGGGCGAAAGTATTTTGCCTCATTCGTCGGATTTTTTCCAGCCGCTAATCCTCAAGTGACGATACTGATCAGTATTGATGAACCCGATGCATCGTCACGTGACCGTTTCGGTGGTACGGCCGCCGCTCCAGTATTTGCTCGTTTGGTTCCCGGTGTAATGCACGAATTAGGTATTGAGGCAACTGGTTCAGGAACTGGTTGCAAGGCGGGCGCCAAGTCTGTCGGACACTGATCGGATCATGAAACATGGCGCGCTATTCAGTTTCTCCGTTGACTGTCGACAGTCTTGTCATGCATGCCGATATAGCGGCAACGATTGTTGGTAATAAGAACGTTGTCTTTTCTGGGATAACTCAGGATTCTCGCAATGTTGAACCTGGCGACATTCTGTGTTGCGTTCGGGGAGAGTTTTTCGATGGACATCAGTTCGTCAATGAAGCAATCTCGCGCGGAGCGGTTGCAGTGCTCGTCGACCATGTTGATGGATTACTTGAATCATCTGTCGTCCAGGTCGTCGTGCCGGATGTTCGTGCGGTGCTTGGCCGAGTCGCCTCGGCTGCTTTTCGACACCCTGCATCTTCTTTGAAGATGATTGGGATCACAGGAACGAATGGCAAAACAACAACTGCGTCAATCCTTGGGTCGTTGTTAACGGCTCAAGGCGGCTCTGTGCACGTGATGGGAACATTGACGGGAGCGCGGACCACACCTGAATCAATAGATTTGCACGCTCAATTGCATTCGTGCGTGGACTCGGGAATCGATCATGTTGTGATGGAAGTGTCGTCGCATGCGTTGGAACACCACCGTGTGGATGGAATCGTTTTCGACGTCGCCATTTTTACGAACCTCGGACATGACCATCTTGATTTTCATGGCACTATTGAAAATTACTTTGCAGCAAAGAGGAGACTGTTCACCTCTGAACAAGCGAGAGTTGCTGTAGTTAATACAGATGACCCTTATGGACATCAGTTGCAAACGGAAGCTGTTATTCCAACGTTGCCGTTTTCGTCGTCAAATGTAAGGAACGTTGAAGTGACAGCTTCCAAAGTTTCATTTACTTGGAAGAGCCTCGACATCCGTGTTCCAATTGGGGGCACATTCGCAGTCATGAATGCGCTTGCTGCAATAACCGCAGCCCATGAACTTGGTGTTTCTGATGAGCGCATTATTAGCGGATGCGCTCTGGTGCAGACCGTTCCGGGGCGATTCGAATCTGTTCCCAATGAGGCAGGCATCGACGTTGTGGTCGACTTCGCTCATACTCCTGAAGCGTTGCAGGGCTTATTGACAAGTGCACGAGAAATTGCCCGCGAAGGATTAATAGTGGTCTTTGGATGCGGCGGAGACAGGGACCATGCAAAGCGGCCCCTGATGGGGGGCATCGCATCTCGCGGTGCGGATATTGTGATTATTACCTCTGATAATCCACGAAGCGAAGACCCTAAGCGCATAGTCGCCGAAGTCATGTCAGGCGTTGTGGTCAATCATGCATTGGTTAGTTCCATCGTGAATCGGGAAAAAGCAATTGAATCCGCCATCTTGGGTGCAAAGCGTGGTGACATGGTGGTTATCGCTGGCAAGGGTCATGAAACAACCCAGGAAATCAATGGCGTGATGACGCCTAGCAGCGATGTAGCAATTGCTGCCAAAACACTTCGAATACGAGAGGAGAAAACGAAATGATTGCAGTTCTTATCGCAGGAGCAGTGGCAATGGTGTTATCTCTCTTTGGTACACGCGCGTTGATTTCATTTTTCGATCGGATTGGGAAAGGTCAGCCAATTCTTGGTTCTGCTGACCATGGTCCCGTCCATCACATGAAAAAGCAAGGGACAGCCACGATGGGCGGAATAGCCATCATGGTGTCCGCATTCATTGGTTGGGCTGTTGCACATTTACGCGGCGGCATCGCTCTTTCTGACCAGGCAATGATTATGTGGGCCATCTGCGGAGTCTTGTCAGTTATTGGTTTCCTTGATGACTATTTAAAAGTACATCGTGCACAAAATCGTGGAATCTTTTGGAAGAAAAAGGGCTACATCACCTTTGGACTTGTCGTTGTGATGATGACGTGGCTACTTCTGGGTACAGGTGTTAGCGAAACGTTGTCGTTTACGCGATTTGATTTCCCTGGATGGCAATTGTCTCCAGTTCTGTGGGTTGTATGGACATCGCTGATGGTGTGGGCAACAACGAATGCTGTCAATGTGACTGATGGCCTCGACGGTCTGGCCGCTGGTTCTGCATTGTTCGGATTTCTTGCTTTTACGGTCATTGCATATTGGGCATTTCGAAATCCCGATATTTATCATTTGGTCAACCCTCTTGACTTGGCAGTGTTTTCTGCAGCAATGGCAGGTGCGTGTGGAGGGTTCCTGTGGTGGAATGCGGCGCCAGCACGAATTTTTATGGGTGACGTTGGCGCTTTAGGAATTGGTGCAGCATTGGGCCTGTTGGCAGTGACCACCAATACACACATGTTGCTACCGCTTGTTTGTGCACTCAATGTGATGGAGGCTGGATCGGTTGCTTTGCAGATGGGCGTATTCAAAGCATCGGGTCGAAAGAAACGTTTGTTCCGCATGTCGCCAATTCATCATCATTTTGAACTTCTCGGGTGGCCTGAGACCACAGTCATCATTCGATTTTGGATTTTGTCTGGAATCTGTGTGGCTGTCGCAGTAGGAATGTTTATTGCAGACTTCACACATATTGCCGATTCCTTTGCCGGGAGGTGACATGAAACGGGTGGCGGTTTTTGGCCTGGCTCTTGCCGGTGCAGCGGCTGCGCGTGCCGTGGCAGCGCGAGGTATCGAAGTGGTTCTGTCCGATGATGCAATCGTGGATGAACATCGTCGTCTCGCCACTGAACTCGGTTGCACAATTGTCCCAGTGGTTACTCAGTCCGATCTTGTGGCATTTCTCGACGGGGTCGATGTTTTGATTCCTGCGCCTGGAGTAGCTCCGCATCACCGCGTGATCGTGGAAGCGCTTGTGCGTGACATTTCTGTACGTACTGAAATTGATATTGCTTATGAATGGGAACAACAGAGAAGTGGTGGACCACGGCCCATTCTCGGGGTAACGGGGACAGACGGTAAAACAACGACCACGATGATTACGGCGGCGTTGTTGCGAGACAGTGGGCGTTCGGTTGGTGAGGTGGGCAACACCGACCTTCCTTTTATGGCGGCTATCGATCAGCCGTTCGATGCATTCGTTGTCGAGTGTTCAAGTTTCCGATTGCAGTTCACAGACGCTTTTCGCTGTGATGCGTCTGTGTGGCTCAATTTGGCTCCGGACCATCTTGATTGGCATGGTTCACTAGAAAACTACACAGAAGCTAAGCGTCGTTTGTGGGCACATTCTCAACCAAGTGATGTAGTTGTTGCGCCTGTCAACAATGAACTGATTCTTGAATCTGCTCGTTCCGTCGGATCACGCAGTGTCACCTTTGGTCTCAACTCTGGCGACTACACGGTGTCGGCCGGATTGTTGGTGTGTGCGCATGGAGTTATCTGTGCAGTGGATGAATTATGGCGGGCACTTCCACATGACATCACTAACTCGTTGGCAGCTGCAGCATTAGTGATTGAATCAGGGTTAAGTGCTGTGGGGGATGTAGCAGTACCACTGCACAATTTTGAATTAGCGCATCATCGCATTGAACTCGTTGGCCATTTCGATGGGTCAGCATGGTACGACGACTCGAAAGCAACGAGTCCTCATGCGGCGCTGACCGCAATTCGGTCGTTTGAAAACATTGTGTTGATAGCGGGCGGTCGCAATAAGGATTTGGATCTGACACAGATGGCTACAGAGCCCAAACGAATGTCGGGTGTCGTGGCAATTGGTGAGGATGCTGAAGCCATTCGTCGAGCTTTTGAAGGTGTGTGTGTCGTGCGCGATGCCACGTCAATGGATGAAGCGGTTGTCCTTGCTCACGGCATGGCACACGGTGGTGCAACTGTTCTGTTGTCTCCAGGTTGCACGAGTTATGACTGGTACAACAACTACAACGAACGTGGTGACGACTTTCAAGACAAGGTGCGAAAGCACTTTAACCGAATAGAAACGAGTTCATAATGGTCACTGAAAAACGAACCGCGCCGACGCTCAAAGAACGCCGACTTGCGACTCTTCGTCGTACTGGAGTGGCTGACCGTCATCGTGTGGCTTTAGAGAAACCATCTGCGGCCTTCTTCTGGATTCTGATCATCGTTATTTCGTTTGTCATGTTGGGTCTCGTCATGGTGTTGTCATCATCTTCCGTGACGAATTTACATTCAGGCAGTTCAGCTTGGGCAATGTTTGAACGTCAATTGGTATGGGCTGCATTGGGAGCAGTTGCAATGTGGGCAGCATATGCATTGCCCTATGAAACGTGGCGCAACACACTGCTTTTGCAGTCCGTAGTGGCATCGGTGGTGGGTTTGAATGTCATCGTGATTTTGAAGGGCGCGTTAGTACATGGCGCACGCGCATGGCTCGATATTGGTCCGTTTCGGATGCAGCCCTCAGAATTTATGAAAATCGCTGTGATTCTGTTCTGTGCAAACTTGTTGTCTCATCGACATCGTTCGGTCCAGATCACCAGCATCGTGTTGTGGCCAATGATTGCTGCAATGGGAGTTAGTGCCGGTCTGTGCGCACTTCAGAAGGACTTTGGCGGAAGCCTGATCTTTGCTGGAGTCGTGCTAGTCATGATGTTTATTGCTGGTCTGCCAGCGCGACAGCTAGTTGCGACCACAGCGAGTGTTGGGGTTCTCGGAGTTTTCGTACTTAATTTTGCAAGCAACGCCAGCGCTCGAATGTTTGCGTTTATGCATCTTGATGCCACGAAGGAAGACAGCGGATATCAGGTGTATCAATCTTTATTGAGTATCGCTAATGGCGGCTGGTCGGGGACTGGAATCGGATCTGGCACGAGTAAATGGGGATACGTCCCACTTGCCTACAGCGACTTTATTTTTTCAGTGATTGCTGAAGAGATGGGAATTTTTGGCTCATTGATGGTCATCGGTGGATTCTTGGCCTTAGTGATTTTCGGATTACAGGTCGCTCTCTCAGCGCCTGACACCCACGGTGCCTTTATTGCGGGTGGTATTTCTGCATGGTTCGGAGTGCAGGCGTTAGTGAATGTGGGCGGAGTAGTTGGTGCACTTCCGATGACAGGGTTAACTCTGCCTTTCTTGTCGTACGGTGGCTCGTCTCTCATCGCTTCGATGGCTGCAGCAGGTTTATTGTTGAACGTTGCGCGAGACGTAAAGACTTCGCACTAAATCATGGTGTACGCAGTAGTGACCGGTGGTGGAACAAGTGGCCATGTAATTCCGGCCATAGCCATTTGTGAGTTACTCGTTGAAGCTGGTCATCCTGTGTCTGACATTCGCTACGTCGGTTCTCGAAGAGGTGTAGAGCAAGAGTTGATGCAGTTGACTCAGATCACTTCTGAGTATCTTCCCATTTCCGGTTTGCAGCGTTCATGGAACTTTCAGGGGATTTCTCGAAATGCCGTTCTCCCGTGGCGCTTGTTACGAAGCCGTGTGCTTGCTCGTGGTCTCATAAAATCATGGAGACCAAGTGTCGTCATCTCGGTTGGTGGATATGCAAGCGAACCAATGTCACGGGCGGCACTTGCAGCAGATGTGCCCTTGGTGTGTGTGAGTTACGACAGAGTTCCTGGATTGGCGACTCGTCATCAAGCAAAACATGCCGCAATTTCCGCAGTTGCGTTCGAGGGAAGCGACCTTCCTTGCTCGGTGTTAACAGGGGCGCCAGTTCGTAAAGAATTGCGTGGATTAGATATTTCTACGTCCCGTGAATCATCGCGTTCCTCGCTCGGTATTTCTCCGCACGCACGCATGGTGGTTGTCATGGGCGGGTCTTTAGGTTCTGGTGTATTGAATGCAATGGTTGCTGATTTATTGCGTTCACTAGCGGAAACTCAATCGGTGGTGTACCACATATGCGGTCAGCGCTTTGTGCGCGATCCCATGCCACATGTACCAGCGGGTGTGCAATACGTCCGTGTTGGCTATGAAGACCGAATGGCAGATGTCTATAGCGCATTAGATGTCTTGGTTTCACGGGCAGGTGCTAGTTCGGTTGCGGAAATCGCCACAGTTGGTGTTGCTGCAGTTTTGGTTCCGTGGCCTGATGCAGCAGATGGTCACCAAGAGCTGAATGCCAGATGGTTAACAGACGCCGGAGCTGGAATTCTCATGGATGATGCCGCGTGTGTAGATGGACGGGCAGTGGCAGTGGTCACTCAATTGTTGGCAGATCGTGATCGAGTGTCAGCGATGGCTCGTACTGCCTATCAATTAGGAGCCCTACATCGAAGCTCTGCTTTAGTTGATGCAATCGAGGGGGCCGCACGTGCGCCTGTCGCGCGTGGAACAATGGACGACTGATGAACGTCTCTCGCCGACTCGCCGAACCACTTGTTGCGCTTGAAGTGCCTCTTCGATGCCACATTGTCGGTATTGGTGGTCCCGGGATGAGCGCGATTGCTCGCTTGTTAGTTGAAATGGGTCATACGGTGACCGGGTCAGACCTTCACGATTCAGAGGTAATTGATGAACTTCGTCAGCGTGGCGCAGAAATTTCTATTGGCCATCAGGAGTCAGTTGTTCACGGAGTAGACGTTGTTACATACTCAACGGCAATTCCATCTACCAATGTTGAATTGGAAGAGGCTCGGCGCTGTGGAATACCAACTCGCCATAGGTCTGGCATCTTGGCCTCGTTGTGTGCCGCTACAAACGCAATTGGTATCGCCGGTACCCACGGAAAGACAACTACTACAGCGCTCGTGACTTCAATGACAACTGCTGGAGGTCTGCATCCATCGTCAATCATTGGAGCAGACGTTCTTGGAGTCACAGGGAATGAGTATGGAGATGGGTCTCTTCTCATTATTGAGTCAGATGAAAGTGACGGGACACTCGATGTTCTTCCCTTGTCCTCTCTGGTGGTGACAAATATTGATATTGATCACCTTGATTACTTTGGATCTTTCGAAGCCATAAAGGAATGCTTTGCTGATGCAGCCACGCGTACGAATGGCGCTGTCGTACTAAATGCAGATGATGTGGGTTCTTCAGAATTACTGAACGCACTTGGCAGGGACCCCCGAGTGACAACATTCGGATGGTCAGAACGTTCCACGGTCCGCATTACATCAGCAGAACCGCACAGTGAGGGCACAATGGTTGCTCTTCAATTCTCAGGCCGGACGTACACGTGTGCATTGAAACTACGTGGTGAACATAATGTGATGAACTTTGCTGCGGCCCTTGCGATGGCAATTCGTCTTGGCGTCGATCCGGTCGTTGCGTGTACGGCAGCCTCGGCTTTCCGTGGCGTTGCTCGTCGATTCACTGAACGTGGCGATTTCCTCGGATCATTACTCATTGACGACTATGCACATTTGCCAGTGGAGATTTCCGCCACAATCGATGCGGTGCGTTCGCACCCAGCATTGTCGGGTCGTGTGGTGGCTGTGTTTCAACCGAATCGATACCACCGTATTGCCACAATGGCGGATTCGTATGCCGATTGTTTTGTGAACGCAGATCGCATTGTGATTACTGATGTGTACGCATCAGGTACTCAGAAGATTGATGGTGTCACAGGAGAACTGGTGGTCAATGCCATTCGTCGTGCCCATAAAGATGCCGATGTGGTGTGGGCGCCGTCACGCGATAACACTGTTGCAGCTGTTGAGTCATGGATTACTCCTGGCGACATCTGTATTTCGATGGGTTGTGGCGATATTGAATCCTTCCCTGACGACTTACGTGGGGTTTTGGCGTGACTACTGGTGCACTCTTTGCTGAGTTGGCTGCGGTAGGTCTTGATGTTCATAGCGATAGGCCGCTCGCCCCACTCACTACCTATGGGGTCGGCGGCAACGGTGCATGTGTTGTCAAAGTGTCATCTGTCGACCATGTCGTTGCTGTGTCTGAGGTTTTGCATCGTCACCCAGGGGTAGACACACTTGTAATGGGTCGTGGCAGCAATCTTTTGATCGCAGATATCGGCTTCAATGGTCTTGTCATAGTTATGGCGCCGTCAAGTACTGAAAATGCTGTGAGCGTTGACGGTGACATTGTGGAAGCGGGGGGCGCAATGTTGATGCCGGTGCTGGCCAGACGGTCTGTCGGGGCAGGACGTGGTGGTCTTGAATGGTGCGTCGGAATACCTGGCACTGTGGGCGGTGCAGTGCGAATGAATGCAGGCGGCCATGGCGCCGATATGGCTTCATCTGTGGTTGATGCCACCGTGTTGTCTCTTCGTAGCGGCATTATCGCGCGCGTGCCTGCTGAACAACTTGATTTCTACTTTCGTGGTTCGGCATTATCAAACAATCACGTTGTGCTTTCTGTTCGAATGAAAACTGCAGCCCAAGAAGCGGCGATCGGTACAACTGAAATCAACGCCGTAGTCGGCTGGAGGCGCGAGCATCAACCAGGTGGCCGTAATGCCGGCTCGGTGTTCGTGAATCCTGGTTCAGGTGACAAAAGTGCTGGGGCTCTTATTGATACTGCAGGACTTCGAGGTTTCACGATTGGTGCCGTCACAGTGTCAGAAAAGCATGCCAATTTTATTCAGGCCGGAGAAGGTTCAACCGCTACTGACATTGCTGCCGTGATGTCGCATGTGCAAAGTGTTGTAGAAGATGTTCACGGCATTCGTCTGTATAGCGAAGTATGTCTTGTCGGATTCTCTGCAGATCTCATGACTCGTTTCTCACATCCTTCCCACGCTTCTGCACCACACGTTGCTGCCAAGAATGAATTGCACAGACTTCTCGGGGATCACGCATGACAGATTCAGAAGATCAAAGTTCTAAAGAACGGGTAGAAGAAATATCAGTCACAGAAGTGTCTGATCAAGTGTTGCAAGAGCTGTCGGGCCTCTTTGGCAGTCGCGAAGGCGTGACAGTGATAGATCCAGATGAGCATGTCGAACCCAGCGATGACACACCTACAGACATTATTGATGTAGCGGTTTCGGCAGTTGAAAACGACACATCACACGATGCGGAATTGTCAGAAACAGAGACTGTTGTCATTGTTGACCCCAGCGTGGAAGAGATTCGACGGTCGGAACCGATTGACCCATTGCTCAATGGAATGGCTGAAGACACAGGCACATTGGTCGTCATCGATGACGACCTGGATCGTGTGGTCATCGTCGACGATGACAGACCAGACCCAACATTTGAAGAGAGGCAACGACGGTCACGACGACGTGAACGCTTGCAAAAAGTCAAGTGGCTAAAGCTTGCGGGTGTGATTGTGGCATCAGTAGTTGTAGTGATTGCGCTTCTGGCGTCGCCGATTTTTGCGATTCGGTCAGTGACCATTGAGGGAAATGTCTATACCTCTAAGGAAGTTCTGGTAAAGGTTACAAAAACGTTGAAGGGTGCATCAGTGTTCACTGTGAATACTGGCAAGGCACGCGAGTTGTTGCTCGCAGATTCGTGGGTGTCTGACGTGCGGATCACCACCCGATTTCCCGGTAAGGCGCTCGTTGAAATCGCGGAAAGAATTCCCGTTATTTGGTACGTGGGCGATGATCAAAAAGCGCGCATTGTCGATGCCCGAGGACATGTCATCGCAGTACTTGCTGGTTGGCCAACAAAGTACTTGCGTGTCGGCGGTGTCGGGCCATCTCTCGAGGCAGGGGCCGTGGCCGACGATGTCTATAGAGCGGCAGCTCAACTTGTGCTGGCACTGCCAGATGAACTGCGGCCGTTGGTGAAATCTCTTGAAGTCAGCGCAGGAGGGGAGCTTGCAATGACCCTTGCAGGCGGAACCCTCGTTCGTTTTGGACCACCCAATGACTTGCAGAGCAAGTTGGTAGCCGTGGTTGTGCTGTTGCGGCGCCAGAATCCATCAACCTTGGCAATTATTGACGTTTCCACGGGTGAACCAACCGTTCAGATCCGCTAAACGATCATCCGAAACGGGGATTGCCACATATATCGCTCGTGATGTGGGAAACTTAGGAAACTCAGTCCTTACGGACTCCTTACTGGAGGTAAATGGTCGATGGCCGGTGCACCACAGAATTATCTCGCCGTTATAAAGGTGATTGGCATTGGCGGAGGCGGCGTTAACGCTGTTAACCGCATGATCGATGCTGGTCTTCGCGGCGTCGAATTTGTCGCAATTAACACAGACGCGCAAGCCCTTCTTATGAGCGATGCTGATGTCAAGCTCGATATTGGTCGCGATCTCACTCGAGGTCTTGGTGCAGGTTCTGACCCAGACGTTGGTCGCGCAGCTGCCGAAGCGCATCGTGAAGAAATCGAAGAACTTATTAATGGGTCAGACATGGTCTTCATTACTGCAGGTGAAGGTGGAGGTACCGGAACAGGTGCCGCACCAATTATCGCTGAAATCGCAAAGTCTCTCGGCGCCCTGACTATCGGGGTTGTAACACGTCCGTTCCAATTTGAGGGTCGTCGTCGTGCTGTTCAGGCCGACAACGGAATTCAACGTTTGAAGGAAAAAGTCGACACTCTGATTGTTATTCCGAACGATCGTCTTTTGACTGTTGCGAATGACAAGACATCATTGGTCAACGCATTCAAGATGGCAGATGAGATTTTATTGCAAGGTGTTGCAGGTATTACAAACCTCATTACGACTCCTGGACTCATCAACACTGACTTCGCAGATGTGAAGATGATCCTTACCAGTGCGGGCTCTGCCCTTATGGGAATTGGTATTGCCAGTGGAGACAATCGGGCAGTTGTTGCGGCAAAAGATGCGATTTCGAGTCCAATGCTCGAAGCGGCTATCGATGGTGCGCGGGGCATTTTGCTCAATATCACTGGTCCATCCAGCATGGGGCTTTTCGAAGTCAACGCTGCAGCCGAAGTGGTTCACGGTGTTGCACATCAAGATGCAAACATCATCTTCGGAACTGTTATCGACGATGAAATGGGTGATGAAATAAAGGTCACCGTCATCGCAGCAGGCTTTGAACGTTGGGATGCAGGGTCAAGCGGCTCATCCATTGGTACTCGCACTTCAACGCGTCCGACAGATGCGCGACCATCAACAGGCAACGTGCGCGACATTTTCTCTGATAGCGATCCGTTGTCAGACGATGACGATGATTTCGACGTTCCGTCTTTCTTGAAATAGAAGTTCACACATGATCGACGCCAACGCGGTGGCCGATCGCGTGGCACACGTTCGTTCAGTTATCAATGAAGCTGGTGGGACTGATGTCTCGCTAGTGGCTGTAACAAAATCTTTCGGAATCGATGCTCTTCGTGCTGCGTCGACAGCCATGTGCGATGCAGTGGGTGAGAACTATGCCCAAGAGCTGCTAGAAAAAACTGCAGAAGGTATGCCGCTCATTGATGTCCACTTCATTGGGGCACTGCAGTCAAACAAAGTGCGGATGCTGGCCGGACACATTGCGTTGTGGCAGTCCGTAGATAGGGAATCAGTTGTGGACGAATTGGGGCGCCGATCACCGGGTGCGTCCATTTTGATACAGGTTGATACAACGGGGGAGCCCTCTAAAGGCGGGGTGACACCCGTTCAACTAGATGCATTGAGAGTGCGAGCAGAGTCTCGAGGCCTCATCGTGAAGGGATTGATGACAATTGGTCCGACGGACGGGACGCAGGATGAGTGCGAGAAATCCTTTGGGATGTTGCGTCATTTGGTCAATGAACAGGGCTTATCAGTCTGTTCAATGGGAATGTCGGCCGATTATCCGATTGCCGTTGCGTGTGGTTCCACAATGGTCAGGGTGGGAAGCGGCCTCTTTGGCGACAGAGTGCGCGTCACGAATTAGACGTGTCCCACATCTGCTATTCGAAGTGCATTAGCCTATGAATATGTCATTTTTCCGCCGTGCAATGGATTACCTCGGTCTGAGTGGGGAAGAAGCCTACGACGACTACGACATGTCGATGGAGTACGAACGACCACAACGCGCCGGACGTCCTGCACCCGACCAAGGTCGTCGCTCCAATTTTGATCCTGAATACTCGTCAGAAACGCAGCGTCCTGCTGCGCGTCCTATGCGTGTTGATGACACCGGAGCAGCACGTCGTCCTGATGATTCAGGTTTACAAGTGCGCCCTGTCGGTACTGCACGTACGTCTCCAACGGTACGAACAATTCCTTCTTCAGGAGAAACTGTCACCGTTCGCCCTCGCAACTTCAATCAAGCGCAAGAAATTGCCGACCACTTCAAAGATGGTGTTCCAGTGATTGTGAATCTTGAAGGTGCTGATCGGGAAATGTCTCGTCGTATTATCGACTTCGCAAGTGGCATGTGTTACGCACTCAGCGGAACAATGGAAAAAGTAGGCAGTGGCGTCTACTTGTTAAAGCCAGCTGTGAGTTTTGACTCACCTCGCTACTAAGATTTAATTATGGGACTTGTATGCGCCATTGCAAATATCTATGTCTTGATTGTGGTTGCTCGCGCAATTTCGACGTTCTTTCCTATCTCATCAGGTAGTCCGTTTCTTCCCCTTGTTGACTTTCTCTACAAGGTCACAGAGCCAGTATTTACGCCTATTCGGCGTGTACTTCCCACTATGGGGCCATTTGATTTCACACCGTTGGTGGTTCTCATTGGCGTTCAAGTCATCGCTCGCATCCTTGGGTGCTGAGCCCCTTACGCCCCTAGCCTTATTGCGTGACGTATCCAAAGGTTGAACCCCAGCCAAATTTTCCTCATATGGAAGAAGGCGTGCTGGCACGGTGGGAACGTGACCAGACATTCGCAAAGAGTCTTGCGCTACGTCCCGTTGGCACAAATGGCAACAATGAATTCATCTTTTACGACGGCCCTCCCTTCGCAAACGGAATGCCTCACTACGGTCATTTACTCACCGGCTTTGTGAAGGATGCTGTACCGCGTTACCAAACGATGCGTGGCCGCCATGTTGATCGGCGATTTGGATGGGATTGTCACGGTCTTCCAGCAGAAGTAGAAGCTGAAAAAGAATTGGGTATCGCTGGACATCCCGCAATTGCCGCATTTGGAATTGACAAATTCAATGATGCGTGTCGCACGAGCGTGCTGCGGTACACCGATGAATGGCAGCGATACGTCACGCGCCAAGCTCGTTGGGTTGATTTTGAAAATGACTACAAGACACTCGATACCCCGTATATGGAAAGCGTCATGTGGGCCTTTAAGACACTTCATGACAAGGGTCTGATCTACGAGGGCTTTCGTGTGCTCGCATATTGTTGGCGTTGCGAGACTCCGTTGTCGAATACAGAAACCCGAATGGATGACGTCTACAAAGATCGCCAAGATCCGGCGCTAACTGTTTCGTTCACCCTTGATTCGGGGGAAAAAATTCTTGCGTGGACCACGACTCCGTGGACACTGCCGTCCAACTTGGCGCTCGCTGTTGGTCCAGATATTGACTATGCAGTCCTTCAACATCCAGATGGCAATACCTACATCGTGGCGAGTGCTCGCTTGGGCTCGTATGAAAAAGAACTTGAAGGGGCAGAACTACTGCGCACGGTGAAGGGTCGTGACCTTGTCGGCCGTCGTTACGCGCCGCTGTTCCCGTTCTTTGCCGGAACAAATAATGCGTTCCAGATTCTTGGTGCTGACTTTGTGACAACTGAAGACGGAACGGGTGTTGTGCACATGGCACCTGGTTTTGGTGAAGACGACCAAATTGAATGCAACGCGGCTGGTATTCCCACGCTGTGTCCGATGGACGAACATGGGTGCTACACAGCTGAAATCACCCCGTGGGTTGGTAAGCACGTGTTTGAGGCCAACTCAGACATTGTGCGCACACTGAAGGACATGGGAGTCGTTGTCCGTCACGATTCATACAACCACTCGTATCCACATTGTTGGCGTTGCGCTGAGCCACTCGTGTATCGCGCTATTTCGTCTTGGTTCGTAGAGGTCACAAAATTCCGTGACCGCATGGTCGAACTGAATGAACAAATTACATGGTCGCCCGAGCACATTAAAGATGGTTCGTTCGGTAAATGGATAGCGAATGCCCGTGACTGGGCCATCAGCCGTAACCGATTCTGGGGTTCACCAATTCCGGTCTGGAAGAGCGACGACCCGTCTTATCCGCGCCTTGATGTGTACGGAAGCCTTGCTGATTTGTCGCGCGATTTCGGGGTGGAAGTAACTGATTTACACCGCCCAAATATTGACGTCCTAGTGCGACCAAACCCCGATGATCCAACTGGTAAGTCAATGATGCGTCGCGTTCCTGAAGTGCTTGACTGCTGGTTTGAGAGTGGCTCAATGCCATTTGCTCAAGTTCACTACCCGTTCGAAAATAGGGAATGGTTCGACAATCACTACCCAGGTGACTTCATCGTTGAGTACATCGGTCAAACGCGCGGATGGTTCTATAT
>JBAXUC010000010.1:0-24926 GCA_037129855.1 Actinomycetota bacterium
GAACTTGATCAATTCACGGGGCGTTTGCGATTGCTTGTTGACCGCGTGATGGGTGAATCTGGTCTGTGGGCACCTGATCTTGCAGCAATGGCGCTGCGCCAAGGTGAGGGCGACATCATTGAAGCTGTTCATTTGCTTCGAGCCTACAAATCAACTTTGGGCAGATTGGACACAGCAATACCTGTGCACGCAAATGACATGCAACTCGCACGCAGAGTGGTGCCAGCATTTCGCGAGCCAGGTGGCCCACAAATACTTGGGCGCAGCACTGACTACACAGCCCGCATGTTGACAACATCTGATCGCGACATCATCGATAATGGCGCTTCTACAAGTGCAGTTGATACCGCCCTAAAAACTCGTCCAAGCAATAGTCGCATGAGCGACGCGTTACGTGACATGAACCTTCTTGTTGATCGCAGACGCACAGATGACCCAGAACCTTTTGACATCACACGCACTCCTGCTAAACCGCCCGCACCACGCTCGGCCCTTTTGTCGTCAATGGCTCGAGCAGAGACTGGGGCATTAGTTAATCAGTGGTACCGCAATATTCTTGGCCCCGATGGTTATCTGCACGAAGTGACACTTGGTGAAGTACGTCATGGGAAGTTGCCCATCAATGTTCGTCACCCAATGACTGGTGGAAGTGTCAACATCGGAAACTTTCGTGCAACGGAAGTTGAAGCCATTGAAGACTTGAACGGTAGTGAAGAAGATCGAACACGCTTTGATGTTGGTTACGGATTTTGTTTTGGACACAATGAAAGAAAAGCAATTGCAATGGCAAATCTTGACATTGCGTGCTACCGAGACGGGGCAAAATCCGGGCTAGAGCAATCTCTATTGATGACAACAGATGGCCTCGATTCTGCTGGGTTCCTTGAACACCTTAAATTGCCTCACTACGTGACATTCCGTTCAATGATTGAGCGAAAAGTTGCAGTACGACGTGTCGCTGAAGAGAGCAAGTGAGATGACCTTAGAAACCGCTCCACACACGTCACCAACAACAATCGCTCAACTTGTTGGTCACCGAACAACTGAAACTTTTGCTCTGCTGGACGAAGAATCAAAACGCGAGATTCGTCGTGCTCTCCTACATGCTGTGTGCATACCTGGTTATCAAGTCCCTTTCGGATCCCGCGAGATGCCCGTTGCCCGCGGATGGGGTTCAGGCGGCTTGCAAGTCACACTCGCCTGTGTTGGTGCCGACGACGCAGTAAAAGTTATTGACCAAGGCGACGACGAAGGCGTCAACGCTGTCAACCTTCGTCGGTTGGTCACTATGTCAACCGGAATTGATGAGACTACGGAAGTTGACGAGGCCACACTGATTCAGAGCCGCCACCGCATTCCAGAAGACGACATGAACGAGAACCACATTCTGATTCTTCAAGTTCCTGTACCTGAACCGCTTCGGGGAATAGAACGTGATATTCGAGAACTTGCGCGTATGCATTCTGAAGCTGACTACTCACGCATGTGGGTGAGCTTGTATGAAGACAAAGTACGTAACGGCGTCATTACTCAATCAACTGGGTATCCGTGTCTTGTCGCTAGTCGATACATCGTTGCAACGACACCGATTCCGCGCTGGGATATCCCCCGACTTCACCAATCAAAGTTTCTCACTCTGTTTGGTGCCGGGCGTGAAAAGCGTGTGTACGCAATTCCCCCCTACACCGACGTAGAGCCATTGACATTTGAAGACGTTCCATTTGAAGTCGAATCTGCCGATGGGGCAACATGCCGGTTATGCGGTTCAAGCAATTCGTTCTTAGTAGAGATGCCTGGCAAACAGGAATCTTGGTCATGCAGTGATACCGCTTGGTGTCGTAGACAGAGGAACACATGACATCAATACATGTCCCATCACCCATCATTCAAGTACGAAATTTGGGTAAGTATTACGGCAATTTCGACCCTGCCATGATTGGACGAACTGGACCAGAACATGGCACAGCACGTGACCATGTCACTGCTTCCATCGTCGCCGCGTGGGGTGTCAACTTCGACGTGGCAGCTGGCGAGGCGCTTGGCATCGTTGGCGAATCAGGATCTGGCAAATCAACAGTTCTGCGCTGTATCGCAGGTGACGTCGCAGCATCTACCGGAGATGTTCGCCTTACTCCATTCGAAGATGGCAATGTCAATATTTTGGACCTTGACCCATCCGCACGACGCCAACTTCGTATCAACACATTGTCTGTGGTGTACCAAGACCCAGCAGAGGGATTGGCCTTAGGCGTAACAGCTGGTGGAAACATCGCAGATCCGTTGACAGCAGCTGGATGGAGGAACTTTGGCGCGATAAGAGACCGTGCACGTGAATTACTGGCACGTACGGAAGTTCCACTTGATCGCATGGACGACATTGTTCGAAATTTCTCGGGCGGCATGCGCCAACGTGTTCAAATTGCTCGCGCCTTAGCAAATAAGCCACCGATTCTGTTGCTTGACGAGCCAACAACTGGGCTTGATGCAAGTGTTGCATCAGGTGTACTCGACTTGATTCGTCAACTCCTCGAAGAACTACAAGTGGCAGCAATTGTTGTATCGCATGACTTTGGAGTTATCGAAATGCTCACCGAACGTTGTTTAGTGATGCAGCACGGCCGTGTGGTGGAAGATGCACTGACAGATCAACTACTTGAAGACCCGCATCACCCATATAGCCAGAAGCTTGTTGCGGCGGCACGGACATGACAATGACATTGAATAAGATGCTTCCGATTCTTGATGTTCAGAATGTCTCAAAGTCATTCATACTGCACAACATCGACGGTCGAACCGTCACTGCGTTGGAAGACGCTTCGTTTGTTGTATACCCAGGCGAGCATGTCTCGCTTGCTGGTTCTTCTGGCGCAGGAAAATCGACTCTTCTTCGACTTATTTATCGCACCTACTCAATAACTGCAGGCTCCGTAAAATTCCGTCTAACAAACGACGAATGGGTTGACATTGCCCAGTTATCCGATGCTGAAGTCATTGCACTTCGCGGTCGCGAAATTGGCTATGTATCGCAGTTCTTGCATGCCCAGCCACGCCGGTCAGTTATTGATTTGGTCGCGCGCGCTGGCGTATCACGCGGAATGTCAATAACTGATGCCCACGAGCAGGCTGGTCACTCACTTGCACGTCTCGGAATTTCTCGTACGTTGTGGGACGTTCACACATCTGTCCTCTCGGGTGGAGAAAAGCAACGCGTCAATATTGCAGCTGGCCTTATATCTCCCCCACGTTTGCTACTTCTTGATGAACCAGTTTCTGCACTCGACCCAGAGAACAGAGAGCGAGCAATCGAAGTCATCGCGGACCTTCGCGATCAGGGCGTCGCTGTTCTTGCTGTCTTTCACGACCTTGATGCAATCAGTCGACTCGCATCACGAATCATTCTTATGTCACGCGGAAACGTTGTGACAGACGGTCCAGTGGACCAAGTACTACCCCAATTAACTCCAGGAGATGTTCAACCATGACCGTTCATACAATTACCAATATCACCGCAATTCTTCCCGACAGGGCCATTGAGGACGCGCGCGTCGTCATCGAAGACGGCATCATTACTGAAATCGATTCTCGTGACGGACGAAGCCACGGCACAGTAGATGGTCGTGGAGCACTTTGCATTCCAGGAATTGTTGACACCCACAGTGATGGATTCGAAATGGAACACCGGCCACGTCCAGGCGCCGATCTCCCACTTGAATTCACCGTTCGTTCGTTCGAAGCAAAAGTTCGTGCAGCCGGAGTAACAACACTCTTCCATGGCATCGGATTCGAAAATGACGGCAACCGCACCGTGGACCTAGCAAACAGACTGGTCGATGTCATTCATTCATATTCCGATGAATCAACTCTGGTTGATAATCGTGTGCTTTACAGACTTGACGCACGCGATGCAGATGGGTTTCAAGGGCTTGTTGACCGTATTGATAGTGACCGCAAGCGCGATGTTCGACCACTTGTCAGTTTTGAAGATCACACTCCAGGTGTAGGGCAATACCGTGACCGTACATTCTTTGAAAATTGGATTATGCGCAACCGCAACATGGACCGCGAGACTGCACGAGCACATGTGGATGAAGTCATCGCAGAAAGAGACTTGGTACTTCACAACCGTGCGGCGGCTATTCCATGGCTGATTGAGCAATCAATTGCACAGACCATTCGCCTGATGGCTCATGACCCAGCAACACCCGAAGATGTTGAAGAAGCGATTACTTGGCATGCATCTATTGCAGAATTTCCGACCACAGTGGAAGCAGCTCGCTTGGCAAAGAACGCAGGAATGCGCACAGTATGCGGCGCTCCGAATGTTGTGCGTGGTGGTAGCCACACAGGAAACGTGTCAGCCGCTGAACTGATTTCTCTTGGGCTATGCGATGGGCTTTCCTCTGATTATCTTCCTTTCGCCATGCTCGGTGCCGTCGGCATTCTTGTGCGTGATCAAGTGTGTTCCATTGTCGATGCAGTCAAACTGATCACATCTGGCCCGGCCGAGACTGTTGGCCTTAATGACCGCGGCAGTCTTGTTGAGGGCGCGCGAGCCGACATCACCCTCTGCCACCTCGACGGAGCGAATCCGCGAGTGATTGGCTCCTTCCGCACTGGCCAGGGTGCCAGTCGCGGACTTGCTCTACAGGATGCGTGACATGAGTGAATTTTCACAATACTTGCGAGAGATGGCACAGGCTGCAGACAATGCCTACACACATGCAATGAACACAATGACAGCGGCTCAACGCAGCCAAGACATTGGTCTTGGTGGCGACGGAACCCCCACAATGTATCTCGATGCATACATTGAACGCCCCGTACTTGAGATCATTGAGCGAGAAGGACACAACGTTCTTTCCGAAGAAGTCGGCTGGATTGATCGTGGGTCTCACATCACCGTCGTTATAGACCCGGTTGATGGAACTGCTAACTCTGCTGCCGGAGTTCCAATCTCTGCATTTTCCGCTGCGATTGTCCGAGACGAAATGGTGGAAGAGGCTCTCATCACTTGGCTGGGCACCAGTTATGCGCGGTCTGCACACAAAGACGATGCAATTGTTTCTCGTGTTTCAACACGCACGACCATTGATGGGGCGTCACTTTCCATGCTTCGTCCTCGACCGGCCACGTGGGCGGCTTGGTCATCTCTTGCTCAACGCGCCGAACGTATGCGAATACTCGGCAGTTCAGTTATTGAAGGTGCGCTAGTAGCTGACGGTGCAATCGATGCGTTCTGTGATCCAGGTGGTGATATTCATCGCATTGTCGACTTAGCAGCCATTTCTCTCATCGTTGAAAAATCAGGTGGCCACGTACGCGATCTTCATGATCGCCCGTTTACTTTTGACCCCGATCTTTCCAAGCGTTGGAGCGGCATTATTGCTGGCACTCGCGAATTAGTCGACGAGATTGCCGACTTAATTAAGGCGTAGTCAGAGCTGGGCGGGTGACGCTCCAAACGGAACCCACCGCGAAGACAATCAGAATGCCACTCACTAAGAACTGTGAATTGATTCCGACGTGATCAAACAATGCTCCCGCCATTACTGGGCCAGCGACACGACCAAATGCAGCGGTGCTTTGTTGATATCCGATTGCTTCACCGCGACGTTCGACTGGTGCAAGTTCTGCAACTAGCGCCCCGCCCGATGGCCCAGATACGCCTTGACCAATTGACAACAAGAACAATGCAACAAAAAGCAATGGCCATGTTGTAGTCATACCCAACAGCAATAGTCCTGCAGCAACAAGTGACAAACCAATGCGAAGTAGTTTTCGCGAGCCAAGTCTTTCAGTAAGTGGGCCGATGAGCCCGCCTTGAACTGCAACCAACGTGACACCGACAAACACAAACACTATTGATGCTGATCCCTCAGTAAAACCAAATTGTTTTTGACCCCAAATTGAAAACGTTGCTTCAAACCCAGCGAAGCCGAGCATCGAAAGAAACGCAACAATTGCAAAGCGCCTTAATGCTGGAGACAATGCACTTCCGCGTTGACTCTTTTCGGTGATATGCGATGTGTCGGGTTTTGTTTCTGGCAAACGAATCATTGCGGCGACTGCATTCACTGCTGCGATGGTGCCAGCCAGATAAAACGGCACATGCGGGCCACCAAGCGCGGCGAGTCCACCAAGCGCAGGCCCAACAACAAAGCCGACACCGAACGCAGCTCCCAACATTCCCATAAGACGAGCACGTTGTTCTGGTGGCGCAATGTCAGCGACTGCACCTTGCGCAACCGCAACGCTTGCGCCCGATGCGCCGTCGATAAGTCGTCCGAGAAAGAGAACCCACAATGCACCAGCCGCGCCAGTGACAAAACTGCCCACCGCCGTACCAATGAGAGAAAACACAATGACTGGCTTGCGGCCAACTTTGTCTGAGATGCGCCCGAGAATAGGGGCAAACACCATTTGCGCAACAGAGAACGACGCGAACATAAGGCCAACTTGTAAGCCATTTGCGCCAAATCGCTCCGCATAACGGCCTAAGATCGGTACGACAATGCCGAAACCTACGAGGTCAAGTGCAACGGTGGTCCAGATTGTCCAATAGCCCGCCGGCATGGGCGTGCGTTCTCTCTTAGCCACGTCGGATGCGCGTCCCGTCTTTCGATGTCTCGACAACATAGCCGAGTGACTGCAATTCATCGCGTAATGCGTCTGCTGCTACAAAATTTTTTGCGGTTCGCGCTGCATCAAGCGCAACACCCTTAGCAACGATGTCTGCATCTATGTCGTCACCTAATGAAAGTTCAAGACCAAGTGCGCCGAGTATTTCAATGACTGCTGCACGAACTGATGACACGGTTGCAACATCACCAGTATCCATAGCCGTGTTTGCTCGACGAACGGAATCAAACACCAAAGCCATCACAGTTGTTGTATCAAGGTCGTTATCCATCGCTGCGGTGAACTGATTAATAACTGTTGGGTCAGGCGTGCCGTTGCTGTGTGCAGATGTGCGAGCTGCAAAGGAATCAAGGCCTGCAAGCGCTGAAACGCATGCATCAATATTTTCTTGTCCAACACGTGTCGGTGAGCGGTAGTGCGTTTGTAACAACAACACGCGATATGCGCGTGGGTCATACTTGTCAAGAAGGTCAATCAAATTCATCACATTGCCGAGACTTTTCGACATCTTTTCGCCTTCAATGTCAACAACAAATCCGTTGTGCATCCAATGGTTCGCAAATGTCTTCCCTAATGCAACAGCTTGTGCCCGTTCGTTTTCATGATGTGGAAAGCGTAAGTCTGCACCACCGCAATGAAGATCAAACCCTTCACCAAGAAGATCAAGACTCATCACAACGCATTCACTGTGCCAACCTGGCCGACCGTCGCCCCATGGTGACGGCCACGCTGGTTCGCCTGGCTTCGAAAACTTCCACAATGCAAAGTCAGATGGGTGTCGCTTGTTGCTGGCACCGAATACTTCACGATCGCCACCACCGCTGAGCATGTCATCAAGACTTTGATGTGCAAGTAAGCCGTAATCAGGAACACTTGCAATGCTGAGATACACGCCATCATCGGTGACGTATGCCTTGTCCGCAGTAACCAATGTGTTGATCATGTCGATCATGCTCTGTACATAATCAGTGGCGTGGGGAACATCAGTGGGGCGAATAACGCCGAGCTTGCCCATTGCTTCAAACCACACGGATTCGCACTTCTGACTGATGTCGCTCCATGGGCTGCCTCTGTATTAGCGCGCTCGATGATCTTGTCGTCGATATCGGTGATGTTGGACACGAGACGCACCGACAAACCTGTCCACGTGAGGTAACGACGCAAGATGTCATAGACCAAAGTGGCTCGCCCATGACCCAAATGGGGCGGCCCGTAGACCGTGGGGCCACATAAATAGATGCTGACCGACCCCGCTTGGCGCAGTGCCAGAGGTTTCACGCTTTGCGTGGCGGTGTCGTAGAGGTTCAGCACTCTGACAAGCCTACGATTTAAGTCTTATGTCCGGTGTCCCTGAGAAGCCCTCCCTCGAAAATGTTGAGCCCAAGTGGATTGACTCGTGGGATCAGAACGGCACCTACGCCTTTGACAGGTCGGCTACCCGAGACAATGTCTTTTCCATCGACACTCCTCCGCCCACGGTCAGCGGTTCCTTACATATGGGGCATGTTTTTTCCTATACCCACACCGACACCGTGGCTCGATTCTGGCGAATGCGCGGCAAGAGCGTGTTTTATCCGATGGGCTGGGATGACAATGGCTTGCCCACAGAACGACGCGTACAGAATTATTTCGGTGTGTCATGTGATGCGTCAGTTGCGTATGTTCCCAACTTTCAGCCTCCATTCAGGGGCGACCCACCAAAAGATCATCGTGCTGTTCCCATTTCGCGTCCGAACTTCATTGAGTTATGCGAAGAACTCACAGCAGAAGACGAAAAGATTTTCGAAGATTTATTCCGTCGTCTCGGACTATCAGTCGACTGGTCATTGCTGTACACCACTATTGAAGACCGCTCGCGTCGTGCAAGCCAACGCGCGTTCTTGCGCAATCTTGCACGCGGCGAGGCATACACACAAGAAGCGCCAACATTATGGGACGTTGATTTTCGCACTGCGGTTGCACAAGCAGAATTAGAAGACCGCGATCGTCCTGGTGCGTATCACACCATTGCGTTTCATAAATCAGATGGTTCTGGCGATGTTCTGATTGACACAACACGGCCGGAACTACTTCCTGCATGTGTTGCGTTGATTGCTCACCCGGATGACCCGCGCTACCAGCCACTATTTGGAAAGACTGTGCGCACGCCATTATTCGATGTAGAAGTACCAGTGTTTGCTCACCCTCTTGCACAAATTGATAAGGGCACTGGTATTGCAATGTGCTGCACATTCGGCGACCTCACTGACGTCATTTGGTGGCGTGAATTGCAATTGTCGATGCGAGCAATTATTTCTCGCGATGGTCGCATTGTTACCGAACCACCAAGCGGCCTGACAGACCCTGCTGGTCTTGCGCACTATGCATCACTTACAGGCAAGTCTGCCAAACAAGCACAGACAGCAATTGCAGAAATGCTCTCTGCATCAGGCGAGATGATTGGTGAGCCACGCGCAATTACGCACCCCGTCAAGTTTTATGAAAAGGGAGATCGTCCATTAGAGATTGTCACCAGCCGCCAGTGGTATATCCACAACGGCGGGCGTGATGTGGCACTTCGTGATTCACTGCTCGCACGTGGTGCAGGGCTGAATTGGTTGCCTGATCACATGCGTCATCGCTATTCGAACTGGGTTGAAGGCCTGAATGGTGACTGGCTCGTTAGCCGTCAGCGTTGGTTCGGCGTGCCAGTACCTGTGTGGTATCCACTTGATGCACAAGGTGAAACATTGCATGATTCTCCACTTGTTCCAGACGAATCGCTATTACCGATTGATCCGAGTACGGATGCGCCAGCCGGATACACAGAAGGTCAACGCGGACAACCCAATGGTTTCATTGGCGATCCTGATGTCATGGACACGTGGGCTACGTCGTCGCTGACGCCACAAATTGCTGGCAAGTGGCAAGACGACAACGACTTGTTCGAGCGTGTGTTCCCATTTGATGTGCGCCCACAAGGCCACGACATCATTCGCACATGGCTGTTTTCCACCATGGTTCGATCACACTTCGAACATGATGCTGCGCCATGGTCGCACGTTGCGTTATCAGGTTGGATTCTTGACCCAGACCGCAAGAAGATGTCGAAATCAAAGGGCAACGTTGTAACACCAGCTGATTTGTTTGATTCCTACGGAAGTGATGCTGTGCGTTATTGGGCAGTCGGCGCTCGCCCAGGTGTTGACACTGCCTTCAGTGAAGACCAAATGAAGGTCGGCCGCAAGTTAGCAACCAAATTGCTGAACGTGTCGAAGTTTGTTCTTGGCATTGGCGAAGTGGCTGATGATGTTGTTCCAACTGAAGCAATTGATATTGCCATGCTGCACCGTCTTGCAGGCGTTGTTGATGAAGCAACTGCAGCATTCGAAGCGTTCGACTACGCACGAGTTCTTGAGCGCACAGAAGAATTCTTCTGGTGGTTCTGTGACGACTATGTCGAACTCGTCAAAACTCGCGGATACCTCAGCCACACTGAAGACGGCGCCATGTCGGCTCGTGCTGCATTGCGCCGCGCTCTCTCAACCTTGCAGCGACTCTTGGCGCCCCTTCTCCCCTTCGTCACTGAAGAAGTGTGGAACTGGTGGCAATCAGGTTCTGTTCACCAATCGCAATGGCCAACAACATCAGCGCTGACAGACGGACTAACGGACGGCCCGAACGACGAACTGCTTGAAGCCATTTGTGGGGCTATCGGTGTCATCCGTCGTGCAAAGACTGAAGCCAAAGTCAGCCAGCGAGCTGTAGTAACCGAAGCGTCGTTTGTCACAAGCATCAATGCTGCGTCTGCCATTACTGCCGGTTGGGCCGATATTGCTGATGCAGGTTCAGTCGAAAAGTGGAGCATCTCCACCGCAGATACGAACGAGATCACCGTCGACGTGACTCTCGCGCCCAATATTCACTAGATCTAGCCTCAGCGACTGGGGCAGACCCACGCGCGCAACTACGGTGTAAGGGTCATGTCAGATGAAATCACTTCCCCCCACCACTCTGGCAAACACCGAGTTTTTCTCCTCGCCAATATCGCCCTCGCAGTTCTGACAATTCTTTCTGGCACCGGGCTTTTGTACGCAAACTGGAAACTCAACAACCGCAAAGTTGTCACCATTGATTCGGTTGACCCGAATGGCAATGGATTTGATTTACCAATCGGTGATTTACAAGCCAAGAACTTCTTAATTACTGGCTCTGACAACAATGCGTGCATCGCCAAAGATTCTCCATATGCCGGCGGCTTCGGAAAGCGCAGCACATTTGGCGAACGCAGTGACTCGATCATGGTGATTCGTGTCAACCCCATTGACAACCAAGCTGCTGTTCTTTCCTTTCCACGAGACCTGTGGGTAACCCAAGCCGACTCAACCCGCCATGGGCGCATCAACACCAATTTCGACAAGAAGAACCCGAATCGCCTGATACGTACAATCAAGGAAAACTTCGGCATTTCTATAGACCACTACGTCAACATTGACTTTTGTGCTTTCAAAGAAGTAATCGATGCCGTCGGTGGAGTACGTGTGCCGTTTGCGAACAAAGCTCGAGACAAACGGACAGGATTCAAAGTTCTGAAAGCCGATGTTTGTTACACCTTTGAAGGTGATCATGCACTTGCATACATGCGTTCACGTCATTACCAGTGGTTTGACCCTGCGCTTCAGAAATGGCGCACTGACCCATCATCTGACTGGGGCCGTATTGCACGCCAACAAGACTTCATGCGCCGTCTTGTGAAGAAGGCCCTAGATAAAGCTCGCACTAACCCCCGTGTTGCAACGGGAATTCTGAATGCCGCGTTGAAGAATGTGATCACTGATGACCGCCTCAATGCTTTGACTGTTCTGCAGTTGGGTCAGGCCATGAAGAACTTTGATGCAAACACCATGGGTAGCTACACCATGCCAGGAATTGGGCAAGTGATTGACAAGGCTTCAGTCATCGTGCCAGATTTTGAAAGCGACCAGTCAAAGAAGATTCTGTCGGTGTTTCAAGGCAAAGCAAGTTTGTCAACCACACTGAAAAAGACTTCGATCATTGCGCCGTCTGCAGAATTCACAGAACTCGCCGCAGTTGTAGCAACTACATCAGTAATGCGACTAGCAATGTCTAAGCCTGTAGTTGCAACTACCAGCACGACGACAACAACCGTTCCTGCAGTAGTTATTCAACAAGAAACAAAGGGCATCGTTCCAGTTGACGACCCCAACTGTCAGTTCTAGTTATTCAAGAACTCGCGCGAGTACTTCTGGTATCTCGCTTGGCCCGTTCACCAGTGCAATGCGTGCACCAATTCGGTCAGCAAAGGCTTGCGCTTCGTCATGATCTTCTGCAGGCGCAATCACAATCACCTCGTCCATGCTCATTGCAGCTGCTTCAGCATCGCCATCAACAGTGGCACGGCAATCAGAGAGAAGAATCGCTACGCGTCTGCCCGCACGAGAGCGTGATAGTTGTTGCTGGGCCACAAGGAGCGCCCCAGCCAAGTCAGTCGTGCCATATCCACGAAGGGTCAGAACATCATTGATGACTCGCTCGCTTGATTTCGGAACATCTTGCGATTTTGCAACCACCACATCTTTTCCGAATGCAATGACGCTGTAATCCTCTGGGCACCGACTCGCGATAGCTGCTGTCGCAACAGCAGAAGTTGCCAACGGTTTGCCACCCATTGATCCGCTGCGGTCCAGCAGTAGACAGAACGCAGTCCCAGGTTTGCGCCAACCACGAATTCGTAAACGTTCCGGGTCGAGCGCAATGCCGTTACGAGCTTCACTGATGGCATCAAGGCTTGCATCGATATCAATATCGCCAGCATCAGGTCGGTATGCCTGTTCTTCCATCTTGCCGATTCCGTGTGGGCGTGTGCGACCGCGATTACCGATATCGAGCATCAGGCGCCCTGCTAGTTGTTGTGCCAACGCACGTAGTGCAGGGTCTGTTGCGCCCGTTAAATCAGCAAGCATGCCCAACATTTCATCGGGGCTGTTCTGCATTGCTTCATCGACTGCAACTTCATCTAATTCGCCCACTTCTGGCGAGATGTTTTCAAAATTTTCGTGACGAGACAGGTCACGACGAGACGTGGTGCGCTTCCCTGCTTCGGCGACGGCTTGATCTGCTTCGTCGCCTTCTTTCGTTAGCGGGAGGTCGTGTCCGCCCCTATCGGGGCCGTCACTTTTCCCCCGTTGGCGTCCCCTTCAGTTCGACCAAACACGTCTTGCCAGATTTCAGTAACAATTTCTTCAGCGGTGCGCACGCTTCCTTCGCGCACTCGCACGCGACCAGACAACGCAACCAATGCAGAATCAACACCCACACTGGGGTTTTCGATATTTGCTTCGCGAAGGTCGGCTAACGACACTGCAACTTTTGCAAAGTCAACAGCACCGCGAACAGATGAACCAACACGCAAGTCAGCATGCGACCGCGTACGACGTACGACAGCAACGGCTTTCTCTAACCATGAGTCAGATACGCCAGAACCTTCAGTGTTACGACGGACAATTGCAATTTCATCTGCTGCAGACTGATACGACATAGACACACGGCACACTCGGTCGTAGACCGCACTGGAGATACGTGCAGTACCGACCGCATCAAATGGATTCATTGCAGCCACCATGCGGAAACCGTGCGCGGCTACAACACGACCAAGACGAGGAACATTGAGTTCGCCTTCGCTCATGACCGTAATAAGTACGTTCAACGTTTCTTCCGGGATGCGGTTGATTTCTTCGATGTACAACAGTGATCCGTCACGCATTGCGCTGACTAATGCTCCATCAACGAAAATGCTTGGGTCGTACCCATCATTCAGCACTCGCGCCGGGTCGAAGTGGCCAACAAGACGCGCTGGTGTGAGTTCAGCATTCCCTTCGACGAATTCAAAACCAATGCCGAGACCGTGGGCCACAGCACGCAATAAAGTTGATTTTCCTGTGCCAGGAGGGCCTTCCAGCAGAACGTGACGGTCTGCAGCAAGAGCTGCAAGTACTAGTTCTACTTCACGAGTACGTCCGACGACTTGAGTGGAAAGCGCCGCGCGCAACGACGACGACTTAGTCATTGACTATGACACCACGAATGTTTTCACCCTCACGCATTGCGCGGTACCCCTCGTTGATGTCATCAAGCGTGTAACGCTTTGTGATGAGCTCATCAAGTTTGAGGTCGCCAACGCGATACATGTCAAGCAATTTAGGAATATCAGCTCGAGGATTCAGGCTGCCAAAGATGGTGCCCTTCACTTCTTTGTTCCACATTGCAAGTTGGAACAAGTTGATGTCTGCACTGGTTTCGACCATAGGTGAAATTGCAGTCACAACACATGTGCCGCCCTTGCCAACCATAGTCATTGCTTCACCCATCATGTCGCCATGAAGAACGCCCGGAGTCATAATGACCCGATCAGCCATTTCACCCCATGACAATTCCATGAGATGAGGAATTGCTTCAGCCATCGATGCATACGTATGTGTTGCACCGAACTCCATGGCTTTTTCACGCTTGAACTCAACAGGGTCAATAGCAATGATTCGCTTTGCACCAGCCATACGAGCACCTTGTACAGCGTTGATACCAATGCCGCCGATACCAACAACAACGACAGTGTCGCCAGGCTGAGTATCTGCGCGAGTTGTAGCAGAGCCCCAGCCCGTTGCAACGCCGCAAGACACAAGCGCTACACAATCAAGCGGCAAATCTTTTTCAACCTTGATCAGTGATGCTTCGGCAACAGTGGCGAACTCAGAAAAGGTTCCGAGTTTTGCCATCAGCTTTACAGGGCGACCATCTTTCACGTGATGACGATGTGTGCCATCTGTAATCATTCCGCCGGTCAAAGTACCTGCACCTAAGTTGCACAGGTTTTGACGACCTGTTGAGCAGTACCGACAACGACCACATGATGGAACAAAACTGGCTGACACATGGTCGCCCACTTCCAAGGTGGTAACTCCAGGTCCAAGCTTCACAACAACGCCAGCACCTTCGTGTCCGCCAATAAATGGAAAGAAGTCATCGACACCCATCATGGCCAATAGTTCCTTGGGGGGAACCATGTCGCCAGTAACGAAGTGCTCGTCTGAGTGACACATGCCGGCCACTTTCCAATTCACCAATACTTCATTGGCTTTTGGATCATCGACTTCGATTTCTTCAACCATCCATGGTTGATCAATCCCGTACAAAACTGCTGCGCGTGATTTCATTGTTGTTTCCCCCTGGAATTATCAACCATGTCTGGTTGTTGTGATTTAGTAGATCAAAACTCCGCGGATGTTTTTGCCATCACGCATGTCTTGGTAGCCCTCGTTGATGTCTTCAAGCGTGTATGTCTTTGTGACAAGACCATCAAGATCAAGTTGACCTTCGCGGTACAAACCTAGAAGTTTTGGAATGTCTGCACGTGGGTTACCTGAACCGAACAATGAACCAACAAGTTGCTTTTCCATCAATGTGAGGTCAAGGAGGCTCATGTTTGCGCCGCCCATCTCAAATGCTGGGTGAATGTTGGTAACAACAACACGGCCACGCTTTGCAGCAAGTGCCATGGCTTCGCCAATCATTTGTCCGTTGCCGACGCCCATTGTCATGATCACTTTGTTCGCCATAGTTCCCCATGTGAGGTCTTGTAGCAATGGCAATGCTTCGGCCATTGACGATGCTGTATGTGTTGCACCGAATTCCATAGCCTTTTCGCGCTTGAATTCAACTGGGTCGATTGCAACGATGCGCTTTGCACCTGCAAGGCGAGCACCCTGAATTGCATTAGCGCCGATACCGCCAACGCCAACAACAACGACTGTGTCGCCAGGAGCAACGTCAGCTGCATACACAGCGGATCCCCAACCAGTGACAACACCGCAACCAAGAAGACATGCCTTCTCTAATGGAACATCTTTTTCGATTTTGATACACGATGCTTCGTTCACAACTGTGTGCTTGGCAAAGGTACCGAGCATGCACATAAGCGTGAGGTCTTTGCCACCAGCGTGATGGCGTGATGTGCCATCAGTTACTTGCATACCAAGTCCCATAAGCGCACCAAGGTCGCACAAGTTCTGGTGACCGGTTGAGCAACTTGGGCAACGACCACATGACGGGATGAACCCGAACACCACATGGTCACCGACCTCGAGCCAGCTGACTCCTTCACCAACAGCTTCAACAACTCCGGCGCCTTCGTGGCCACCAATGATGGGCAACGCGAATGGCAGGTCGCCCGTGGTGAGGTGTTCGTCTGAGTGGCACATGCCGGAAGCGGCAATCTTGACCAAGACTTCGCCAGCCTTCGGTGCATCGAGTTCAATTTCTTCGACGCTCCACGGAGCGTTTACTTCCCACAGAATTGCAGCGGTTGTCTTCATGGAAGCCCCCTTGTTTGGCTGCCAGGTACCTGGCAGGTTCATTATCTGAGATTACTCATTCCCACCGCATATTCTCTAGTGGGCTATTCGGCGGGTACTGTCGTAGGTATGGATAAGGACATCGCCCCACAACCAGTACCCGAGCAGGCCTCAGCCAGCGTGGAAAGCCCCATCGTCGAGGAACTTCTCGTCGAGGAGATTTCCATCGACGGCATGTGCGGCGTGTACTAACCAGCTCGCATCATCATGACTGTCACGCTTGAGTCCGCGTGCGAGTTGCACCCTCAAGTCGCGATCCGGCCTGAACCGTTTGGTGCGCTCGCCTATCACTACGGAAACCGTCGTTTAGTTTTTCTTCGTCATCCAGACATTGTGCGTGTTGTCAAAACGATGGGCGAACACCCAACCTTGCGCGACACGTTCGTTGCAGAAGGCGTCGCCGAATCACGGTGGCCCTCATTCATTGAAGCCCTCTCTTCCCTCACCACATCGGAGATAATTCGTGTCCTCTCATAGCCTCGGCCAACAAATGAAACAGGGGCTTGATGCTCCTATCTGTCTCACTTGGGAACTGACGTACGCATGCAACCTGGCGTGCGTGCATTGTTTGTCTAGCAGCGGACAACGCGATGATCGTGAATTGTCTACTGAACAAGCGAAAGCAGTTCTTGATGAACTTGCAGCGTTGCAAGTGTTTTACATCAACATCGGTGGTGGCGAACCAATGATCCGCCGTGACTTCTTCGAAATCGTTGAACATTCCATTGCTAACAACATTGGCGTCAAGTTCTCAACGAACGGTGCATTCATTGATAAAAAGAATGCAGAGCGCCTCACCGCAATGGATTACCTCGATATTCAAATCAGTCTTGATGGCACAGACGCCGTTACAAACGACGCAGTACGTGGTGAAGGTTCATTCGACACCGCCATTCGCGCGATGGACAATTTGAAAACTGCCGGTTTTGGTCAATTCAAAATTTCAGTGGTCGTAACACGCCACAACGTTGATCAACTTGATGAATTCAAGGCTCTTGCTGATTCATACGGTGCCCAATTGCGTATTACACGTTTGCGTCCAGCCGGACGTGGTGCAGATACATGGGATGAACTTCACCCCACAAATGCTCAACAACGTCAGATCTATGACTGGTTGCTTGCACATGGAGAAAACGTTCTTACCGGCGATTCTTTTTTCCACCTCAACGCATTTGGTGAGTCATTGCCAGGATTAAACCTGTGTGGCGCTGGCCGAGTGGTGTGCCTGATCGACCCAATCGGTGATGTCTACGCGTGCCCATTTGTTATTCACGACACATTTAAGGCAGGCAATGTTCTTGAAGACGGCGGATTCACCCACGTATGGCGCGAATCAGACCTATTCACAGAATTGCGTGAGCCACAAAGTGCAGGTGCATGTGCGTCCTGTGGCGCATTCGACGCCTGCCAGGGTGGTTGCATGGCCGCCAAGTTCTTTACCGGACTTCCTTTAGATGGCCCAGACCCCGAATGTGTAACAGGCCATGGCGAAGTGCTGTTGCCATCCGTTCCTGTCTCGCTTGTCCCCCGCCCTTCAATGGACCATTCAAAGCCAGCACGAACCCTGATAAAGAGTAAAGTTTCTACGTGAATTCTTTTGTTGCAGTAATTGCGATCATTATCGCTTATTTCTGCGGCACCTTGCCCGTAGCAATTCTTATTGCTAAATCAAAAGGTATCGACATCACAACATTTGGTTCAGGTAATCCCGGTGCAAGCAATGTTGCGCGAGCACTCGGCGCTAAGTACGGAGTCCTTGTATTCGTCGGTGATGCCCTCAAAGGTGCGCTTCCCGTTTTGGCTCTTTTATCGCATCGTCCGATTGCGTACGCATGCGCAGCTGCAACTGTGCTTGGTCACGTATTTCCCATCACTCGGAAATTCAAAGGCGGCAAAGGCGTTGCAACTGGAGCGGGAAGTTTGTTACCGCTCCATCCCGTTCTTCTCATTGGCGCTGCTCTGACATGGCTCCTCGTGACGAAGGTGACGAAAAAAGCATCGATTGCATCTATCGCAATCGTGCCGGTCTTGGTCGTTGCTTTCATCATGAGCGGCACACAATGGTGGGAAATTTTCTCGCTTGTTGGTATTGGTGCCCTAGTGGAAGTTCGACATGCATCAAATATCAAACGATTGTTAACTGGTACCGAGCCCCCCGTGACAGGCTCAACCGTCTAACCTCCATTTGTGTTCTCTTTTCTTGATTCATTTTTTAATTGGCTTGAGCACTACTCAGGATCGCCGTGGTTCTATCTAGCAATTTTTGCCGTAGCACTGCTCGATTCTGTCCTTCCTGTCGTTCCCAGTGAATCACTAGTCATTATTGGTGGAGTAAGCGCCGGGCTACATGAACTTCACTGGTCATTAGTCATTATCGCCGCTGCCGCTGGGGCCTTTGCAGGAGACAACATCAGTTATCAAATCGGACATCGATTTTCTGCTTCATTGCAAAAGAGATACGAACGAAGCACTAAAGGACAACGGCGACTTCATTGGGCGCACGAACAAATACAGCTGCGCGGCGGTGAACTGCTGATTACTGCGCGTTTTATTCCAGGTGGTCGCACCCTTCTCACTCTCAGTTGTGGAATTACTAATCAAGACCGCCGTTGGTTCATGAAATGGATCGCTATCGCAACCCCAATCTGGGCAATGTACGGAACTCTTCTTGGTTTTATTGGTGGTCGCTCGTTTCAAGACAACCACTCAAAAGCATTTCTCGTTGCCTTCTCTATTGCAATCGGGGCGACCGTATCTTTGGAATTGATTCGACATTTTCGTCATCGTTTAGGGTCATCCTCAACACCCCTAAACAAATAACATGTCGACCACAAGTCCAAACTCAAAGATTTTATTATTGCCCCTTGGTTCATGGGAACAGCACGGACCACATTTGCCGTTTGATACCGACACCATCATTATTGATTCGGTTGTTACACATGCGTTGCGCGACACGCAGGTTGATGCGGACGCTTTTGTTATTGCGCCAACTGTTGCAATTTCGGCTAGCGATGAACACGTTGGATTCCCCGGCACGCTCAGCACCGGAACCGAGCCATTGGTGCAGTCCGTCGTTGCAATTTGTCGATCAGCCTCATGGTCACTGGGCGTGTGCATCGTGAACGGACACGGTGGGAATGCAGACGCACTTGCGCGCATTACCTCAGCTCTCACATACGAAAAGATCAGACACTCAATCTGGTCTCTGCCCTCCTATGAGGGTGCTGATATGCACGCAGGGCACACGGAAACTTCAGTAATGCTTTATATAGCTCCTGACAAAGTTCGGACTGATCGCATCGAACGTGGAACTGTCGGAGATGCGTCTGCCCTTGTGGCGCAAATGCGTACCAGTGGTGTTACAGGCGTATCTGCCAATGGTGTTCTCGGTGACCCAACCACTGCAACGAGGGAACATGGCATTGCAGTAATGAATTTGTATTCAACAAGTCTTATTGCGCATCTTGCAACACTTTCCAGTAACTGGCTAAGTGATTCACAATGACGATTCGGCTTCTCCCCGACGATCAATGGTTTCGTTCTAAAAATGGAAATGGGGTACTCGCTGGTTCTCCACTTACCTACTTCGGCGTCACTGACGCAGGGTCAAAAATATTGGATGCCATTGAGACCAATTCCGAGTTACCGCTGAACCATGCACAATTAACTGATCGCTTGTTGGCTACTGGTGCAGTTCACCCTGTTCCGGATAGTCCTTCGGCACTCACTGATATCACCGTTGTGATTCCTGCATTCATCTCCAACGCAGAATCACATGTCCATCTTGAGAAACTTGTGGCATCACTCGTTGGCCTCACCATCATCATCGTTGATGATGCGTCGCCACACCCCATAGACATCACCGGTGCTCGAGTTGTTAGGCACGACATAAACAAAGGACCTGCGGCTGCGCGTAATACCGGCATCGCTGCCGTCACAACGACAGTGGTGGCTTGCGTTGATACTGACGTCATGGTGACGACACAGCAGATCGCCACACTTGCCGGATGTTGCACTGACTTGCGTGTTGGTGCCGTCGCCCCTCGCATTACGTGCATAAACGATGGAACATTCATAGGCGAATTTGAGTCTCACCATTCACCACTTGATCTCGGCTCAGTGCCTGCTGTTGTTCGTCCAATGTCTCGCGTGTCGTATCTTCCCGCAACTGTGCTGGTGTGCGATGTGCAGTCACTCCGTACAGTCGGTGGGTTTGATGATTCAATCCGCATGGGTGAAGACGTCGATCTAGTGTGGCGTTTCATCGAGAACGGAATTGCATGCCGTTACGTACCGTCGATTGAATGTCCCCACAGAACCCGCTCATCAATGCGCACAATGCTCAAGCAGCGTTATGACTACGGCACAAGCGCAGCATTACTAGACCACCGTCACCCTCGTGCAGCGTCTCCACTACGCGCCCACGCTTTACTGCTAGCAGTGGCTACGACTGTGCTGATGGGATACTTATATTTTGCAATCATTCTCGTGGTGCCAACGGTCGCGTACTTCGTGGTCTCGCTGCGTTCAACGTCTATCCCCATCAGAACTCGCACTCAGCTTGCATGGAAAGCACTCACCAGCACCACCCGGCTACTTGCGCGTTCTGTCATGCGGGCATGGTGGCCATTATTTTTTATTGCTTCATTTGTGTCACTGCGTCTTGGTGTGATGATGACGTTCAGCGCTTTTGTTCCACCGATTGTCGGCCTCGTACGCCTGAAGCCGAGCCACCCCATTCGTTATCTCGTCATGCGTATTCTTGAAGATGTGGCATACGGAGCTGGTGTGTGGGTAGGTGCGGTGCGCGCACGCTCATTGCGGTGTTTATTGCCGGTGATTACTGTGCGGCGCTCAGTCGCGCGCTGATGTCATTGCAGTCTTCACAGACTGATTGAGGAATGACACCCCATCGCATGAGACGAGAAAAGATTGCACATCCCAGACAAAAGCCAACGAACGCTTCAAGCGATGCCGCGCCAGCCAACATTGCAATGACAACACGTGAGGCAGTGTGCAGATCAAAAATCCACAACACAGATGCGATTATGGAAAACGCTGCACCGATTCCTTGAGCAAAACGTTTGGGTGGCCCAGCAACGAGTACATGATCGCGCTTTATTTGCGGCGTAATGACTTCGGTGGCAATTCGACCAAGCGGGCTGAGAAGTGGGCCTGTAAGGACTCGAGCAATGAACCCGTATGTCAGCGGCACAAGCACCAAAGGGTTTCCGGTGACGACGAATAAAACGCTCATCAGAACTGCACCAGAGGCCACAATGCGGGCCGATGTTTCGTTCACTGGATTGGGAAACCCAAATACTTTTGCCATGAGCCCACGCTATGGCCTAATTCCCGACTGAACAACTCGGGAATTGGTCTCCCGAGTACGGTTCAGGGGGTGACTATTCGCCTCACCGTCCGCAGATCTGACTGGCTTGCCCATGTTCACGGTGTAGCTGATGCAACTCCCGGGCTTGTTCCGGTGGTGAAGGGCAACGGTTATGGCTTTCGACGCTGGAATCTCATGGAGATTGCCGGTGAGTTGTCTCGTGAAGTCGCCGTGGGAACAGTGTTCGAAGTACGCGATACGCCATCGCACCTCACTCCTATAGTTTTGACTCCAACGATGACAGCACCGCCGAAGAACTTGCCAATGAATACCGTTCTGACAGTTGGAAGTCCTCATCATGTTGTGGCGCTTACCCGTGCACAATGGCGTGGTGATGTCATTGTGAAGTTGCAATCATCTACAAAACGTTTCGGTGTTACGCATGCAAACCTTCAACCGTTGCTCTCCGATATTGCCAGCGCGCAATTCACCATTCGTGGGTATGCGATTCATCCTCCGATTGCCGGTGACATGGCTGCTCATCTTTCAGACATCACACAATGGTTAGACCACATTGATCCTGCGTTGCCTGTGTACATCAGTCATCTTGATTCTGCGGCATACGCTGCATTACGTCGCGACTATCCATCGCGAGAGTTTCGCATGCGTCTCGGTACATCGCTGTGGCACGGCGACAAATCCACCATGCAACTGTCGGCCGACATCGTTGATCATCACCCAGTGGAATCAGGCTCTTTTGCTGGTTATACGCAGGTTCCTATCAAAGGGCCAGGCGAGATTGTGATTGTCGGGTGCGGTACAGCCCACGGAGTATCGCAACTCGATGATGGTCGCAGTCCGTTTCATTTTCAGCGTCAACGACTCAATATGTTGGAGCCGCCACATATGCATATCTCAATGTTGTTCGTTGCGCGTGGACGACCTATACCAAGCATCGGAGAATGGATCGACGTGCAACAGTCACTCACCAAAGTGCAGGTTGATTTACTGCAGTGGGTGTAAGACCACTTCTGCGGTGAATAATTAGTGGGGCGTAGATGCCATGCGGTTGAGACCGCGCCAACCGACAGCTGCTGCACCAATGAGTCCGCCTTGGTCAGCCAAGCGAGACGGAAGAATTCTGGCGCCGCGAGAAAATTCAATTCCACATAATTCATCGAGTGTGCGTTGAGCTGAATTAAAGAATGTTGCACCGAACCCGAGTGCAACACTTCCGCCAACGATGACTAGTTGCAGGTCAAGAAGATTGCAGACTGACGCAACGCCCCGTCCAACAAGTCGACCGGTGCGCACCATGATTTCGTAGGTCGGCTGCGTCGGAGAGCGGCCAGTAATTGCTTCGATCGCAGGGCCAGACGCTTCGGCCTCAAGGCATCCGCGACCTCCACATACGCACCTGCGGCCATTTGGCTCCACAATCACATGCCCCACATGGCCCGCGTTGCCACTGGCGCCCTCCAGCAGTTGTCCATTCAGAACAATGCCGCCGCCGACTCCGGTGCAGACCACCATGGCCATGAAATTGTCGACGCCCTTTGCTCCACCTACCCAACCTTCTGCAAGGGCCAACGCTTTTGCGTCGCCATCGCCAAAGACCGGCAAGCCGGTGATATCAGCTAGTCGATTACGTAGCGGAAAATCACGCCACTGTGGAATGTTGAGGGGTGATACGGATTCAAGATTGTGAGTACTTGGACCTGCGCATGCAACACCCACTGTTAACGGAGACTCGCCGTGATGTTCGCGCGCACGTGCAAGTTGTTGCTGCACTGCTTCAGCAATGTCAGAAAAAAGATCTTCGGCAGTGTCGCACGGGTTCACAGGAACAGAAGTGCGGTCGATCAGCTCGCCCTCGCGAGTAACTAAACCAACTGCACACTTGGTGCCGCCAATATCAATAGACAATGACAATTGCATCAGGTCTCTAGTGTGCCAAAAAGTTGGCAGTTCCTGCGACATTTACAACGGTCACGTTCATTTGTCTATGATTTATAGGCTATGCACACTTCGTACGATGAGACCGTGCATCCACAATGGAAAGAATCATTAGCCACAGTGATGTCAACTAATTCGGCCCATGAACTCGCAGCATTCATTTCTCGCGAACGGGAAGAATTCACAGTCTTTCCTCCAGACGATCAGGTCTTTGCGGCCCTGTCATTTGCCAGCCCACGCGACATCTCAGTTGTCATCCTCGGGCAAGATCCGTATCACGAGCATGGTCAAGCACACGGTTTGAGTTTTTCTGTACTGCCTGGTGTTCCTTGTCCGCCGTCATTACGAAATATTTTTATGGAGCGTGAAAATGACATCGGCCTAAAACCACCAACTCATGGCACTCTCACACCGTGGGCACAACAAGGTGTTCTTCTGCTCAACACGTCGCTCACGGTTCGTGAAGGAAGTGCTGGCAGCCACGCAAAAAAGGGATGGGAAGAAATCACTGATCACATCATTCGTACTGTGGATGACAACACCGAACGATGTGTGTTTGTTTTGTGGGGTGCACACGCTCGGGCAAAGAAAAAACTGATAACGCAGCTGCATCACGTAATTCTTGAGGCGCCTCACCCATCGCCGCTATCGGCGTACCGAGGGTTCTTTGGCAGTGCGCCATTCTCGCGCACTAATGCACTTCTACAAGAGGCGGGCCGAGCGCCTATCGACTGGAGTCTTTAGGCGGGCACTTGCTGTGTGATGCAGTGGATGCCCCCACCACCAACTGCAAGTATGCGACCAATCTCAAGTGGCACCATGTCACGACCTGGAAAGAATTCTCCGATCATTTGCACCATGTCATTGTCAGCGTCATGACCTGTCACTGGAATAACAACAAAATTATTTCCAACATAAAAATTTAGGTATGGAACTACGACACGACCCGCATCAGTCTCTACGAATGGCAACACTGGAACGACATCGACTTTCAATTGTTCACCACCACCTGACAGGGACGAGCGAGCAACTTTCTCATTAACAAACAGTCGTGCATAATCATCTTCAGATTTGTCATCACATCCTTGTAACAACACATGACCAGACCCCGTGAACGCAGCAACATTGTCAACATGACCGTCAGTGTCACGATCAAGTACGAGCCCATGAGGTAACCACACCACTGACGAGACTCCAAGTTCATCTTTCAACACGGTCTCAATTTCCATCTGTGACATTCCGGGGTTTCGATTGGGGTGCAATAAGCACTGCATCGTGGTGATGAGGGTTCCTGCCCCGTCAACGTTTATAGAACCGCCTTCTAGAACCATCGAAACACTGCGTTTATGCTGGTTTTGCTGAGACAATACCCGCGTTGCTAATTGCGCATCTTGATCATGGGGCACAAACTTTTCGCCCCAACCGTTAAACACAAAATCAAGACCAACCAAACCACCACTAGATTCACGCACATAAATCGGACCACTGTCACGACACCAAGAGTCGTCAATTGGCACGGCAATCACACTGACTCCCATGCCACACAATGACTCAGCGCGTTCAATATGTTTTGGATCAGTAACCATCGTCAC
>JBAXUC010000100.1:0-5313 GCA_037129855.1 Actinomycetota bacterium
AAACGGTCAACATCAACCGCATCAATGCCAATGCCCAACATTTTATTGTCCGTCTGTTCGCCACAAGTCGGCGCTCTCAGAAACAGGATTGATCAGCAAGTCGGCAATAGAGACTTCAGCAAGCCTGTCTTCACGGAATGATCCTTCAGTTTCAGACACCCAGTCGACCAGACGGTCATAGCGGCGGTCGTACCCTTGCAGTACTTGGCGTGCTGTACCGGCAGCAACTGTGTCATGGAATGCAACGTGCATAAGAGAAATACCCACAGTGGTTGAACCATGAACTTCAGGCACGAAAACTACGGTGCGTCCATCTTTACGACCACGGGCAACGAGAACTTCTTGGTCAGCAGCAACACGATGCTTGGTACCGACAAGAGTTGCATTTGTTGTTACACGGGATGTGAGATCTTTTGCTACTCCACCACGATCAATGATGGAGACTGTGGCATTACGTGCATCACCAGCAATGGCATACCGAGTGAAACCTTCGACCGATGCAACGGCTGCATCAAGAGCGGCCAAGACCTTGAGCGTTGCGTATGAAAGATTGTCGCGTGATGCTCCGGCTTCAAGTACTGCACGAACAAGGGCACGATCAAGGAGACCTTCTTCGCTTCGTGAGATACCGACGGTAACGGTCTTGGCCTGATGCTTAATGGCGTCAATAGGACGTGTCAATTCATCGATGCCGCGCGTGAGTGCATCAATCAGATCATCAAGCAGTGCTGACGGCGAAGCAGTGCGGCCAGTTTGACGTTGGAATGCTTGCAATGGCTGTGGCCCGGTGACGATACGAAGTAGAGACACCAGGCGAACAGCTGTTGATGCTTCTAGGTTGCCGTCATACTGCCCTGTTGCGAGAACCTGTAGGAATTGCTGAGTGACAGGAACTATTTGTGCTTCTACTTGAGTGAGCGCAGTGTCACCACTGCCACCTCGGCCAACAACAATTTCCACCACTTCGCGTAATTGACGCAAAGGACGAGCGAGGGCATCAATGGCTAATGCTGCTTCATAACCAAATAGGTGCCCCACCATTGAGGACAACACAAAGGCAAGTGCTGGGTCAGCAACCGGAACGTACACCACCGCAGCTGCCGCCGAATCGAAACGGGTTTCACCTTGAGTAGCAACAACAATAGGAATTGCTTTGTGTGCCTTGAAGATTGCGACTTCTTTTGCCACATCAGTTGCTGTGCCATCGCTGAGGCCAGCAGCACATACAAGAATCATTGGTTCACATGACAGGTCAATGTGCTTTTTATCTTCAGTGACATCACATGAAATTGATTTGTAACACAGCTCTGACAGTTTGATACGCACTTCATGAGCTGCAACCGTGTTGGGGCCGTTACCCACAACTGCCCAGTAACGTTTCATCGGTGCGTACTTCTGTGCGATAACGCCAATCTCGGTACGTTGGGCGATTACTGATTCCATTGCAGTTGGCATATGGACAAGCGAATCCAAGATGCGATGCATACGATCGGCATCAACCGTTTCCGTTGCCTGCGCAATGGCGCACGACAAGATAGCCCCAGCAGCAACTTGCGCGTAGAACGCCTTAGTGCTCGCAACACTCATCTCAATATCGCGACCATCAGATGTGTAATACACACCGTGGGCCTTGCTGGAAAGTTCACTGCCCCGACGGTTCACAATTGCCAGTACAGCTGCACCACGCGATGCGACGAGGTCAACAGTTCTGTTGGTATCTGTGGTGGTACCACTTTGACTGACTGCAATCACCAACATGTCAGACATATCGGTGGACATTGCAAAACCTGACAGTTCAGTTGATGTCAATGCCTCTACTTGAATTGAAGAATTAAGCAACGACCCAAGCACTGGAATCAGTGAAGTACCCGCAACGGCAGCGGTGCCTTGACCAATGACGCGAATACGTCGAATAGATCCACTCGCTAGACGATCCTTGATTGTCTTAGGCAAAGTAAACGAATCAAGGTCTGGGACAAGCAAACCATTCACGTCAAGCGTGCGACCACGAATTGTTTTGCGGAAACTACGAGGAGCTTCGGTGATTTCCTTCAACAGGAAATGCGGAGAATCTCCACGGTCAATATCGCGAGTGGTGACTTCAGCAACTGCAATGTCCCGATCAGTGACCGGAATCTCTATTCCGTCATAGGAAATACGCGTAATGCCTTCTACGGTTCCGGCTCCGTCAACACGAAGGCGCACTACTTGCCCGCGCGAATTGGGGTCGCCTTCTTTACGCGGTGTCTCACCATCGAGACGTACATAGTGCACTGTCTCTTCAACGGTGCCGTATGGCTCGCTTGCAACAATAAAGCGATCTTCAGCAAGACCGATATACAAACCTTGCCCACTGCCAAATAGGGCCAAGTACATATCGTTCGGATCACTAGCGGTCATGTAGCCAATAGCAACAGAGCCTTCAAACTGGGTGACAGCGTTTAGGAATGCTGCTTGTGTATCGAGACCAGTGCCTCGACCGCGATCAACGATGGCGGGAATTACTTTGGCATCTGTTGTAATCGGATCTGCGAAACGTAAATTGTGGCGTTCACGTAATTCAGTGTGATTATCAACATCGCCATTCAGAACTGCGACTGACACCTGTTGGCCAGCAACATCGATTTCTTCGCCAGTGACAGGATGAGCATTGGGCTCAGAGATAATGCCCACGCTCGCCCACCGTGTGTGACCAAGCACCGCAACACGCGAGTCAGACACTGACAGTGCAGTGCGCAATAGAGCATCTGCGCTCACTGCATCACGCATGTGCTTAGTGTTGTCACCCAGTTCGCCAATTTCTGCAGCTGCCTTGTAGACGAACACCAAAGTGGAACCGCTGTGGCGAACACTGGTGTTGGTAAACAACGGATCAGATGTACGGCCGGCCATCAGCCCTGTCAATTCAGATGACAGTGATGCAAATGAAGGCGACGTAACAAGAACGCTGATACCAGCAGAGTCGCGACCACGAACTTCCATACGGTCGATGGCCGAGAAAGATTGATGAATTGCAAAGTAGCCAACAAGTGATGATGCGCCAGCGCCAGCACCTGCAAAGACATGCACGGCATCAGCTGCACGCAAACGATCGCGTCGAATTGCCCACGAGGCATCTTTCACATGCGACAAGCGAGCAACTTCGGCATCGAGTGTTGCCGTATCAACATGAAGCGCATCAATGCGAACCTCTTCGGCCGCGGACACCACGTCAATTGCATCAAGGCAGGTAGTGATACGAGTAATCAAAACCGCATTGCCAACAAGTGCCTGAATACCAGCATCGCCGCGAAGCAACTGGTCTGCAGCCATTAGTGCATCTGCAATGAGAGTGCAATCAGTGCCAGCATTTACAGCTGCGGTGAGTAATGCCTCGATGCTCTGATCGGTAGGCACACTTCGAGTGCTCGGCCGGGGCAGGATGCCAATAATGCCGCACATAACTACAGATTACTCTCGCTAGTCAGTCGCACTAGTGCGTTCCTTCAATAGACCCGCCATGGATCTCAACAAGAGATTGGGCAAGACGTATGGCAATGGACTCTGCAGAGACTTGATCTGCAGCTTCCACCATGACACGCACTAAGGGTTCTGTTCCTGATGACCTGACCAAGATGCGGCCATTGTCGCCCAATTCGGCTTCCGCCTGGGCAATCTCATCTGCAATGTCATGTACAGGGTCATGAACACGATTGAGAGTGCGAATGTTTACAAGTACTTGCGGATACGACTGCATGATGGAAGCGGCTTGGTCAAGAGTGACACGTGAGCGCGTGATGTATTCAACCAACTGCAATGCAGCCAAAAGACCATCACCAGTTGTGGCATGTGCGCGATGAATAACGTGACCGCTCTGTTCGCCACCTAACACGAAATCAAATTCATCAAGTGCAACAAGAACGCTACGGTCACCGACTGGTGTAATGACTACATCAATATTGTTGTCACGCATGGTGTGATGAAAACCAAGGTTTGTCATCACAGTCACTGCAACACCTTTGTTGCGAAGAAGCCCACGATGCGCAAGATCAACTGCAGCAATTGCCATGATGTGGTCGCCATCAATCAGCGCACCACTCGCACTAACAGCAATCAGTCGATCGCCATCTCCATCAAACGCAATTCCGATATCGGCACCCTCTGCAATTACTTGCGCAGCCAATTGTTGCGGTGCAGTTGCACCACAAGTGTCGTTGATATTGCGGCCATTAGGCGATGCATGAATCACCGATACATCTGCACCAGCAGTCATAAAGACTTCAGGCGCAACGCGCGACATCGCACCATTGGCACAATCAAGAACTATCCGGACTCCCGACAGTGCTTCACCAACAACATTGAGACGATGTGTTGCATACTCACCAAGAATTCCAGTGGCATCGTGAATAACTGGCTGTTCATGTACGACAGGTTCAGAAACCATGGCGTGCCATTCACGCTCGATTTCAATTTGTTCTGCGTCACCTAGTTTTGCGCCGCCCGATGCAAACACTTTGATTCCATTGTCAGACCAAACGTTGTGTGATGCAGTAATTGCAATACCCACCCAGCCATATTGTTCTGCGGCATATGCAATGGCGGGTGTTGGCACAACACCCATGAGATGAACTGCAACGCCCTCGGCTGCACATCCGGCAACGATGGCATCTTCTAATTCAGAACCACTTTCACGCGTATCGCGACCAATCACTATTGCTGCAGGGCGCAAAACACGAGCGGTGGCACGCGCGAGGTCACGAGCTAATTCAGTAGTGAGTTCGTCGATAGCGACGCCACGAACGCCATCTGTTCCGAAATACAACATGTATTGATCTCCTCACGCAAGGTGCAGAGCACACCACGTAGATAGGAATCAGCGCTTGGTGAACTGAGGCGCCTTACGGGCCTTCTTGAGACCGTACTTCTTGCTTTCTTTCTTACGTGAGTCACGAGTAAGAAGACCAGCTTTTTTAAGCGCTGGGCGCATTTCAGGATCAAGTTCGATGAGTGAACGAGCAATAGCCATGCGCAGTGCGCCAGCTTGGCCAGTGACACCACCACCAAAAATATTTGCGTGAATGTCGAATGACTCTTCACGCTCTACAACGCGAAGCGCTTCGGTAACAACCATGCGCTGTGTTGCTGTGGTGAAGTATGCCTCGATTGGGCGACCATTGACAACGATTTTTCCTGTGCCGGCACGAGTGATTGCGCGAGCAACAGCTTCTTTACGACGACCAGTTGTTTGGGTGAGAACTGTGTTAGCCACGATGACTCCTTAGTAGATCAGCGCGCCTTGGCAGCGCTGAGATTGAAAACGACTGGGGACTGTGC
>JBAXUC010000101.1:0-5274 GCA_037129855.1 Actinomycetota bacterium
CCAAAGCGCCCGTTGGCCACCATGGGGCGCTCGAGGTTGACGGGGTCACCTGGCTGAAGGTCGCCAAGGTTGGTGCGGGAATAGGTTTCGTCTGAAACATCGGCCATCCACCAGTCGGCACCCTTTTCAATGAGGGTAAGGCAGCAGCCATTGACAGCAATAGATGCCCCAAGGCCAGAATCTTCAAGCACGGTATGGGCTGTAATGGTGAGCTTTGCCCCATCACGGGCCAAAACGGAGCCTTTTTCTTCAATAATTCCTGTGAACACTCCTTCAATCTAATCAGGATGGGGGGTTGTGGGCACTAGGAAATGGCTCATAACCTAATCAGGTCCTCGTGGGCTCCGGCGCACGTGTGATGCTCGGCCCAAATTCTTGGGATGAGCGCCCTCTCTCAATAAGGAATATGAGGCCTTTATTATGTTGCCGAAGATCGACACCATCTCGACGTACCGCAAGCACGGAACGGACACCGGTTCACCCGAAGTACAAATTGCACTTCTTACCGACCGCATCAATCACCTGACGGAGCACCTCAAAACGCACCACAAGGACCACCACTCTCGTCGTGGATTGTTGATGTTGGTAGGCCGCCGTCGCCGCATGCTTGATTACGTTCGCGATCGCGATATTGCTGGCTACCGCGAGCTCATCGCACAACTCGGCCTTCGCCGATAACAAAACCTTCCGCCAACACCATTTTAATTGTTGTCGGTTGTCAGTCGATTATCCCGCGCCATGGGGCGGGGTTGCCGACTGGGAACCGGCTGGTTGTAGGCGGAACTACAACAACACACAAACAAGGGAGTTCCCATGGCTGACGCCATTCGTGTTTCAACACAGGTTACTGGTTCCGAAAAAACCATGTCATTCGAGACTGGAAAGCTTGCGACACAATCGCAGGGCGCCGTTCTCGCCTCAATCGACGGCACCACCGTTCTCGTTACAGCCAATGCGGCTCGTGGCGTACGCGACGGCATCGATTTCTTCCCACTCACCGTGGATGTCGAAGAGCGTGCATACGCCGCCGGCAAAATTCCTGGTGCGTTCTTTCGTCGTGAAGGTCGTCCGTCAGAGCAGGCAATTCTTACGTGCCGTCTGATAGACCGCCCACTTCGTCCTGCATTCCCAGACGGTTTCCGCAACGAGACACAAATTGTTGTCAACGTTGTTGGTGTCGACATGGAAAACCCACATGACGTCATTGCAATCAATGCTTCGTCAGCTGCTCTTATGATCAGTGGTGTTCCATTCGAAGGCCCAATTGGTGCTGTTCGTTTGGCGTATTCGCAAGATGGTGATTGGGTGCCTCACCCAACCTATGCCGAAGGCACAAACGGAACATTCGAAATCGTTGTTGCTGGGCGCGAGCTTGACAATGGCGATGTTGCCATCATGATGGTGGAAGCAGGCGGCACAGAGAAGTCGTTCGAGTACTACGCAGATGGCGCTCCAAAAGTGTCAGAGCAAACAATCGCAGATGGTCTTGAAGCATCAAAGGTATGGATCAAAGAGTCCATCAAGCTTCAGCGCCAACTCGTTGCAAGCGTTATTGCTACTAAGGGTGCAATCACGCCTCTTGAGTACACACCAGTTCTTGACTACACACCAGAAATTTTTGCAGCAGTTGAGAAAACAGCTACTCCAAAATTGGCAACAGCAATCACAATTGCTCTGAAGGCTGACCGCAATGCGGCCACCGACGCAGCAGCAGCCGAAACAGTTGCAGAACTGTGCGGACCTGAAGGTGCATTTGCTGGCCAAAGTGGCGCAGTAAAGGAAGCAGTACGTAGCCTCACAAAGAAGCTTGTTCGTAAGCGCGTTGTTGAAGAAGGAATCCGTATCGACGGTCGCGGCCCTCGAGATCTTCGTGGAGTCACTTCAGAAGTTGGCACATTGCCAAGCGCACACGGCACTGGCTTGTTCCAGCGCGGCGAGACACAGGTTCTGAACGTCTGCACATTGGCCATGCCTCGCATGAACCAAATGCTCGACACACTCGGTCCTGACAATTCAAAGCGTTACATCCACCACTACAACATGGCTCCTTGGGCTAATGGTGAAACTGGTCGTGTTGGTACTCCAAAGCGTCGCGAAATTGGACACGGTGCTCTTGCAGAGCGCGCATTGTTGCCAGTCGTTCCTAGCCAAGAAGAATTTGCATACGCAATTCGTTTGGTCAGCGAAGTTCTGTCGTCAAACGGTTCAACATCAATGGCTTCAGTTTGTGCATCAAGCTTGTCGCTGATGGACGCTGGTGTTCCCATTAAGGCTCCAGTATCTGGAATCGCAATGGGCCTCATCTATGCAGAAGGTAAATACCTCACACTCACCGACATTCTCGGTGCAGAAGACGCATTCGGTGACATGGACTTCAAAGTTGCCGGAACTGTTGATTGCGTAACTGCATTGCAGCTTGACACCAAGATCGACGGAATTCCTGCCGATGTATTGTCGGCAGCTTTGCAACAGGCACGTGATGCTCGTATGACAATTCTTGACAGCATGAACGCAGCACTTAATGCGCCTCGTTCAACTGTTGCTGATACCGCACCGAAAATTGTGTCCTTCACAATTCCTCTCGACAAAGTCGGTGAAGTCATCGGGCCTAAGGGCAAGGTCATCAACACCATTCAGCAAGAAACTGGTGCAGACATTGCAGTTGATGATGACGGCGCAACCGGCATCGTCACAATCGGTTCACCTGACAACCATCGTGTTGAAGAAGCAAAGGCTCGCATCCTTGCGATCGTTGATCCTCCAACCGCTGAACTCAACGCAATCTACGACGGTCGCGTTGTCAGCATCACGAAGTTCGGTGCATTCGTCAACATCCTTCCTGGACGCGATGGCCTTGTGCACATCAGCAAGTTGGGTAACGGCGAGCGCGTGAACAATGTTGAAGATGTACTCACCCTCGGTGATGTCATCAAGGTGCGCGTTGAAGATGTAGACGACAAGGGCAAGGTCAGCCTGACCCCTGTCGATGCAGACGGCAACGACATTCCTGGTGGCGGCGGCGGTGGCGGCGGAGAACGTCGCGAGCGCAGTGACCGTGGACCTCGCGAAGATCGCGGAGACCGTGGTTCTCGTGACCGTAACGACCGTGGTTCTCGTGATCGTAATGATCGTGGACCTCGCGAAGACCGTGGACCTCGTCAAGATCGTGCGCCTCGTGCAGACGGTCCAGTCGAAGTCTCATTCGAAGCAGAATTTGATAGCGAAATCCGCTCGGAGTTCGGTGACCTTGGTCCCGACACCCGTGGTGGAGACGACCGTGGTGGCGACCGCGGTAATCGTCGCCGTCGATAACCATTGCCAGCGACTACGGTCTTTCACATGATTCGTGTGGGAGTAGTCGGAGCAGCTGGAAAAATGGGATCCACAGTCTGTGATGCAATAGTTGCAGCTGATGGTCTAGAACTAGCAGCCGCTGTCGACGTTGTCGGCAGCGGCGGTTCTGTTCATGGGCTCACCATTGCTGCAGAGCTGAAGGCGCTGGCAGACGCCAAGTGCGACGTGGTGGTTGACTTCACTGTTGCCGCTGCTGCACGTACCACGTTGCCATGGTTGGCATTACACGGCATGCACGCCGTTGTCGGTACCACTGGCTTTTCAGATGATGACCTTGCAACTTTTGAGAAAGCATTCACCGGAAGTAATTGTTTGATTGCAGCCAACTTTGCCATTGGCGCAGTTCTCATGATGAAGTTTGCTGAACAAGCAGCTCCGTATTTTGAAACTGCAGAGATCATCGAGTTCCATCACAATGCAAAGGCTGATGCACCGAGCGGTACCGCAATGGTTACTGCTCAGCGCATGGCAGCCGCTAGTGATGAATGGGCTGCTGACCCCACAAAGCACGAAGTAATCCCTGGTGCTCGCGGCGGTGTTGGCCCTGGCGGCATTCACGTACACGGTGTTCGCATGGTCGGCATGACCGCGTCACAAGAAGTGATTTTGGGTACTGCTGGTCAGACCTTGGTGATACGTCACGATTCCAATGACCGTGTCAGTTTTATGCCAGGAGTTGTCTTGGCGTGTCGCAAAGTCGCAGACCTCAAGGGTCTCACGATGGGAATTGATTCCCTGCTGTAATTACTTCAGCGCTGCAATTGCTGCGTCGTAATTTGGTTCGTTTGCAATGTCGGAAACAAGTTCTGTGTGAAGAACTTTTCCGTTTTCATCAACAACGACAACTGCGCGAGCAAGAAGTCCGGCAAATGCGCCTTCGTTGAGGCCGACGCCAAACACTGAGCCAAAGTCAGTACGGAACGACGATGCGTTTTGCACGTTGCTGAGGCCCTCTGAGCCGCAGAAGCGACCTTGCGCGAACGGCAAGTCTGCTGACACGCAATACACGACTGTGTTGTCAAGAGATGAGGCCAACTCGTTGAATGTGCGAACGCTGGTTGCACATGTTGGCGTATCAACGCTTGGAAAGATGTTGAACACAACGCGCTTGCCTGCAAGTGCATCGTTGCTGAACTCTTGCAAGTTTCCAGCTGTCAATGTGAAGGTGGGAAGAGATTTTCCTGCAACAGGAAGATCGCCAACGGTGTTGACGGGCGTGCCGCCGAATGATGTCTGAGCCATGGAGGAGAGCCTAACCAATAGGCAGGCTTACAACTCAGGGACGCCAGGGGACTTTCGACGGGCCGTTTGAAACAAGGTAATGCCGAACAGTGAGCCAACCACCCACCACTGGTACTTATCGATATAGGACAGGCTGGTTCTGATTTGTGACTCAAAGGCTTTTCCGCCGAACCACATAATGATGAGGCGCAAAACGATGCCTGACGTGATGCACGCAAAGAATTTGGCTCGGGCCATTCCGAGGTGGCCAACGAGAAGACACACAATGTTTGAACCCGGCATGAGGACGACTGCCAGCCAACCGGCGCGCACGGTGGCACGTTCGGTCCACCGATAAATACGAGGCATTTCTCCGACTTGGGCTTCGGTCCATTGCAGGGCGCGGTGGCCATAAATCTGTCCGACGAAATACAACGCCACGGCCGCCGCCATCAATCGAAAAAAGCCCACTATGAAAAAGGGAAGTGGATCCATGTAGGGGACAGATGCAAACAGGACTCTGTTGCGGGCGCTCAGAATAAGGACGAGAAGTGGATGATTGTCGACAAGGGCTGGGCCGATATTGGTGCCAATGGTGCCAGCGGCAAACAACACGGAGGTAAAAGCAATGAGTAGTTTGCGCATCTGGGCAACCGTAGTGCCTGTGGGCTTTCACGATGCGCCACAGCATTGCTACGG
>JBAXUC010000102.1:0-5229 GCA_037129855.1 Actinomycetota bacterium
GCGAAAAATTCGAAGCTTCTCTTCGTAGTAGTCGCCTCGAAGATCGCCTTCGCTTGCGGCGTTAAAGGTGGGGTAGATGGCACGGCGGTCACGTTGTGAATTGTTGGTGCCACTGCGATGCGGTGTGTGCGAGTGAAAGAACAGAACATCGCCCGCTTCCATCTCTACTGGATGCCATTCATGTGTTTCCACCCAATCGTTCACGATGCATCCGCGTTCGTTCATTGGAAGCAATTCGTGGTGTTGTCCGTCAACAACTTCTAAACAACCATTTGAAGTCGTGCTTTGGTCAATTGCAATCATGCACGAGATTGAAGTTTCAATAAACGGGTACGCCGGTGCATCTTGATGAGGCAGGAACCCTGCTCCGCCGACCAACTTGTAGTTGATCTTTTCTTTATAGAGAATTGCTTGTTCACCCATGAGGGCAGAAACAATTGCCACGATTGCACCTGTGGTCAGAATCTCGCGAAGCGATGCGTGGAATGGCACAAAGTTTTCCGTACGGCACAACTTCGGCCCACTGTCGGTCATCTCGCGGTAATGCAGCCAGTCCCCATTTTCGGGCCACTGCTGAACTTCGTCAACCCAACGCTGGATGTCGCGGATCTCCCCACCCACAAATGGGCGGCACAAAAGCCAGCCGTTACGTCGATATGAATCGATCTGGGGGGTCGTGATGTGCACCTCCTTATCGTATTGAGTAAGGCCCAATTGGGCATAGCCCTGACCCAACTGTTCACCTCACTGTTACCGCCTGTACGGGTGGTACCGTTTGCCACAGTTCGAGGGATAGGGGACCCATATGACATACGCAGGCGATCGCGTTCTTTACGACGCTGATACACACATCATGGAGCTTCCGGACTTCCTCAAGAAGTTTGCCGACCCAGACGTGCGTGACCTTCTTCCAGAAGTTGATTACGGCCGTTCACTTGTGACCGACGAAGAAGTTGCAATCATTGTTGGCAACGGTTCACAACATTCTGACGAACATAAAGAGTCTCTTATTGCTCTTGGTGATCGCATGATTCAAGAAGTCAAGGAAATTCAAGCTCTTGGCGCATTCGACAAGCATGACCGTGTCATCGCCAGTGACATGTTGGGTTTCAAGAAGCAGTTGGTGTTCCCAACGCATAGTTTGCACATGCCGTTTTCACCAAGCAGCAAAATTCCTGACAAGGTTCGCTACGGCGGCGCTCGTGCGCACAACCGTCACATGTCTGACTTCTGTTCAATTGATGATCGCCTCATGGGAGTTGCTGCAATTCCACTTGAGAACCCAGCACTTGCATTAGAAGAGGTGCAGTGGAGTCTTGATAATGGTCTTGAGGCAATGTGGGTGCCACATCGTTTGGCTGGCGAGCGTTCGCCGACTCATGTTGACTTCAGCCCGATTTGGTCGTTGTTGCAAGAAGCACAAGTGCCAGTGGTATTCCATGTTGGTGGAAACCCACTGCAGTTGAAGCCCGAGTGGAGCAATACCGGTCGCGGTGTCACAAAAGACTGGATGGGCGGCGGAGAAAATGTTCGTGCTCGTGACGCTGCAGTGATGCATCAGGGTATTGAAACATTTATTTCCATGTTTGTTCTCGACGGTGTTCTTGAAGACTTCCCAGACTTGAAGTTTGCTTCTGTTGAACTGGGCGCTGGCTGGGTTCCTGAAATGATTGTTCGCCTTGATCACATCCATAAGGCGTACTCACGAGTTGACGACCGTCTTCGCGGTTTCAAGCGTTCACCGTCTGAGCAGATTCGTCAACAGTTCGGTTTCACACCGTTCGTGTTTGAAGATGTCGCACGTCTGATCGACCAATCAAACGACGACCTCTATTTGTTCTCTAGCGATTACCCACATACAGAAGGCGGACGTGACCCGATCGCCCGCTTCGAGTCGTGCATGACCCAGGTGCCACAGGCATCTGTCGACAAGTTCAATTCGGGCAACTTCTTGCGGGTGTTCCCGCACGCTCGCGTCACTGCAGACAAATAGCCTTCGGCTCCGCATTAATGCGGACTGAGACATAGTGTTGAGCCATGAGCCAGACACCAACTGATGACCTGGGGTTTGACCCTGATGAACTACGCCAGCGCTACCGCGATGAACGCGATAAACGAGTGCGGGTTGAAGCTAACGAGCAGTACACCGAAATAGCGGGCGAGTTTGCTCACTATCTCGAAGACCCGTACATCAAATTCGAAGAGCGTGCACCAATTATCAAAGACGTTCAAGTTGCCATTGTTGGTGGTGGCTTCGGCGGCATGTTGGTTGCAGCACGACTGCATGAAGCAGGCGTTCATGATTTCACTGTGATTGAAAAGGGTGGCGACTTTGGCGGTACGTGGTACTGGAACAGGTATCCCGGTGCTGCATGCGACGTTGAGTCGTACATCTACTTGCCATTGTTAGAAGAGACAGGTTTCATTCCTGCATCCAAGTACACGCCAGCTCCAGAAATTTTGGCGCACTGTCATCGCATTGCTGAACACTTCAATTTGTATTCACGTGCAATGTTGCAAACAGAAGTAACTGATGTGCGCTGGGATGAATCATCGCGTCGCTGGATTATTCGCACCAACCGCGGTGATGAAGTGCGTGCACGGTACATCAGCATGGCTAACGGTCCCTTGCATCGGCCGAAACTTCCAGGCATCGAAGGTGTTGGCACATTCGCGGGTCATTCGTTTCACACCAGTCGTTGGGATTACGAATACACCGGTGGAACCAGCAAGGGAAATCTCACTGGTTTGAAAGACAAAGTTGTTGGCATCATTGGTACTGGCGCAACAGCAGTGCAAGCAGTGCCTCACCTTGGTGCAGGTGCAAAGCAATTGATTGTGTTTCAACGCACACCGTCGTCAATCGACGTACGCAACGACACTCCCACCGATCCGAATTGGGCTGAGTCATTAGAGCCAGGTTGGCAGCGTCGTCGTAATGAAAACTTTACGAATCTCACATCTGGAGTTTTTGATACTGAAGATCTAGTGAACGACGGTTGGACCGAAATTGTGGGCAACCTCATGTTGCGTGCACGCAAAGAGGGCGGCCTCGGAACTAGCCCGGAACAAATTGGCACCATTGTTGAAAACGCAGACTTTGAAAAAATGAATCAAGTGCGTAATCGTGTTGATGAAATTGTGAAAAACCCTGCAACTGCAGAAGCTCTAAAGCCGTGGTATCGCCAATTCTGTAAGCGCCCATGTTTCCACGATGACTACTTGCCAACCTTCAACAGACCAAACGTGACATTGGTTGATACCGGTGGTCTCGGAGTTGAGCAAATCACACCAAAGGGCGTTGTGGCTAACGGAGTGGAATACGAACTTGATTGCCTTATATATGCAACCGGGTTTGAAGTCGGAACTGATTATGCGCGCCGTTCTGGGTACGAAGTAACTGGCTCGGACAATCTCACAATTACCAGCAAGTGGGCTGATGCCGTCTCTACTTTCCACGGTTTCTTCTCTCGCGGATTCCCCAATTGCTTCATTGTGTCCACCGCACAATCAGGATTCTCTGTGAACTTCCCGCACATGCTGAACGAGCAAGCAATTCATATTGCCCATGTCATTAGTCATGCAACCGAAGATGGAATCACTCGGATTGAAGCCAGTGCTCAGGCCGAACATGATTGGGTGGAAGACATCAAGACCAATTCCACAATGAACTTGAAGTTCCTCGAGGCATGCACGCCTGGGTACTACAACAACGAAGGCAAGCCTGCCGAACGAGCCGCCCAAAATGGCAGTTACGGCAAAGGCCCCGTTGCTTTCGTGAGACTTCTCGAGTCATGGCGGGCAGCAGGCGATTTTGCTGGCCTGGAGATGTCCAAATAGTCATATTTTGGGGCTCGGATACCGAGCCTGCGGATAGCCATTACTAAGGTAGGAACATGGATTTTGTTTACCCACCCCAAGCCGATACGTACCGCACAAAGGTGCGCACTTTTCTCGATGCCAACCTTCCGAAAGATTGGAAGGGCATCGGCGCACTGAATCATAAAGATGCCGCAGTGTGGACCGAAAACTGGCGCGAGAAATTGTCAAAAAATGACCTACTCGCCATCACATGGCCAAAGGAATATGGTGGCCAAGGCTTGTCTCATGTTGAATCGTTAGTACTTGCTGAAGAATTCGCTAGAGCTGGAGTTCCAAGCGGAGGTCCAAACGATGGATTCGGAATTGGCATGTTGGGCAACACCATCCTTGCCGTTGGTACCGAAGAGCAAAAGAAAACTTTCTTGGCTCGTGTTTTATCTGGTGAAGATCGTTGGTGCCAGGGATACAGCGAGCCATCGGCCGGTTCTGACCTTGGAAACTTGGGATGTCGTGCAGTTCTTGACGGCGACGAGTGGGTTATCAATGGTCAGAAGATTTGGACATCAGCGGGTCACCTTGCAAACCACATTTTCGTTCTTGCTCGTACATCACCTGATGATGTGAAGCATCGTGGTATCACCTTCCTTCTCGTTGACATGCGTCAAAAAGGTGTGGAAGTACGCCCCATCAAGATGATGTCTGGCGATTCTGAATTCAACGAAGTGTTCTTTACCGATGCACGTTGTCCGAAAGAAAATGTTGTTGGAGAAATCAATGGTGGCTGGATGGTTGCTATGACTCTTCTTGGCAACGAACGTGGAGCTGGCGCGGTAGTCAGTGGAATTTCATTTCGCGGCGAGCTTGACAAACTAAACAATCTTGCGCGGGAAAAAGGTGTGACAACTAATCCTCACATTCGCCAACGTTTAGCTCAAGCCCATATCAAGGTAGAAATTATGCGCTTTCTTGGTTACCGAACCTTGACTGCTTTTATGAACGGCAGTCAGCCGGGACCAGAAGCGTCCATTGGTAAGTTGTGGTGGAGCGAGTACCACAAGGAAGTAACAGAACTAGCAGTTGACATCCTTGGCGCAGATGCTCTGGTTCCATTTGGACAGACACCTCACACTGCTTTCACTACTGATGCTCCTGGATCACCAAACGACAGCGCAAACTGGGCTGGTGTGTTCATGAATGCTCGTGCCGGAACCATTTACGCAGGAACCAGCCAAGTGCAGCGCGGCATTGTTGGCGAGCAAGTTCTCGGTCTTCCGAAAGAGCCACGCTCTGACGGTGGGCCATGGAAGAGCATTCCCGGCCACGGCTGATCCTACATAGCCAATTTGGCATGGACTAATAGTCGTACTGTTGGCATATGAGCCACACAGACGTCACAAATCATTCACC
>JBAXUC010000103.1:0-5162 GCA_037129855.1 Actinomycetota bacterium
TCCTTGGCGTTATTAGGCAAGAAGAAAGTGCTTGTGTACTTCTACCCGAAAGCTGATACGCCGGGCTGCACGGCTCAATCATGCGGTTTACGCGACATCAAAGATGACATCGGTCGCACCGTCATCGTAGGAATTAGTCCAGACAAGCCAGAGAAACAGAAGAAGTTTGACGACAAATACGAATTGGGTTTCGCTCTGCTTGCAGATACGGAACATACAGTCGCTGAAGCCTTTGATGTGTGGAAAGAGAAGTCGATGTACGGAAAGAAGTACATGGGCATTGTTCGATCTGCCTTTCTTATTCAAGATGGAGTCGTTCTTAATGCGTGGTACAAGATATCGCCAGCTGATACGCCAGCAAATCTGTTGAAAGCCCTGAAGAAGTGAGTGCGTTTCCTCTTCCGATTGATGTGTTGCCACATCGTCCTCCATTTCTCTTTATCGATCGCGTGACGTCACTTGAAGTTGGCGTATCGGCAGTTGGGCATTGGAAACTCACAGGTGACGAATGGTTTTTTCCAGGCCATTTCCCCGGGCGTCCTACCTTGCCGGGTGTCCTGATGTGTGAGGCAATCGCGCAGTTGGGTGCGTACGCGTTACTGACCGACCCATTGCATCAGTCAAAGCTTCCTCTTTTTGGTGGACTTGATGGCGCTCGCTTTCGTCGCCAAGTGGTCCCAGGCGATGAACTTGAATTGCAAGCAAATCTTGCTCATATCAGCGCCCGCGGCGGCAAAGGGTCTGGGCGTGCTGTACTCAACGGAAAGGTCGCGTGCGAATGCGACTTGATGTTCGTTCTCGTCGATCGGTAAATGCATGAGGCAGGTGTCTGTCGCTCCGGGACCGCTGCAGGTGGGCGAGTATGTTGTGCGCAAGTACGAACTGTCAGATGCTCAGGCCCTAGTTGATGCAGTGACCGAAAGTCACGAACACTTAGAGCCGTGGATGCCCTGGATCAAGTTCGAGCCTCAGTCGGTCGCTGAGCGCGAAGAGTTGATCAGGACTTGGACTTCCTCGTGGGAAGCATGTTCAGAATTCGTGATGGGAATCTTTTCCGGTGATCGTGTTGTGGGTGGAACGGGCCTACATTTGCGCGGAGATGTGAACACGGTCGATATCGGTTACTGGGTTCATGTTGATTACATCGGTAGGGGAATCGCTACTCAGGTATCACAAGCCTTGACCTCCGAAGCCTTTGCATTGTGGGATGAAGTTGACACCGCGGTGATAGTTCATGATGAGGCAAATGTTGCTTCAAGAAAAGTTCCAACTCGACTGGGATTCGAACACGTATTCACAGGACAAAGAGAGCCGGAAGCACCAGCTGAAAGCGGTGTGATGTATCGCTGGGAAAAGAAACGGACTGACTAGTTAGTTGCCCGGGCCGATAACGACGGAGCCGTTGTGTCCACCGAAACCAAAGTTGTTAGAAATAGCTGGACCGGGAACCCAGGGTCGAGCGGCACCCATAACTAGGTCAATAGACATTGTCGGATCAAGTTCTGTGGTGCCTGCTGTCGGCGGAATCAACTTGTGTTGCATCGAGAGAACCACTTGCGCAGCTTCAAGCGCGCCTGCAGCTCCGAGAGCGTGGCCAGTGACGCCTTTGCCGCTTGTGACAGCAACACCACGTGCGCCAAAGACATGAGTCATTGCTGCGGCTTCAGCAGAGTCATTCAATGGTGTCGACGTTCCGTGTGCATTAACCAATTTCACATCACTTGCTGAGATACCTGCATCGTCAAGAGCAAGATTCATACATGCGATTGCGCCAGTTCCGCCGGGAGCGGGAGCTGTGATGTGATGTGCGTCTGCGTTGCTGGCAGAGCCCAAGATTTCACCAAGAATTGTGGCGCCACGAGCGACAGCAAGGTCATAGCGCTCGAGAATGAATACTGCTGCGCCTTCGCCCATCACGAAACCATCGCGGGTTGTGTCGAATGGTTTTGACGAGCCTGTAGATGACAGGGCGGTCATGTTTCCGAAACCTGCCAGAGAAGTAAGAGTGGCAGCGCATTCTGAGCCGCCGGTAGCAACTGCGTCACAACGACCCCATGCAATTAGTCGTGCTGCGTACCCAATTGCGTGCGTACCTGCAGCACATGCAGTACAAATTGTTTCGTTGGGACCTTGCAGTCCGTACTTCATTGAAATAGCTGCGCCCGAGGCATTGGCCATCATCATGGGCACAAGGAACGGCGATACACGACGATCGCCTTTTTCTAGGCGGATAGTGACTTGTTCTTCCAACGTGTGAAGTCCACCGATGCCAGTGGCAAAGATGGTTCCAAAACGAGCAGGGTCCACTTTGACGTCACCGGCTTGGGCAAACGCTTCAGAAGCAGCAGCTAGCGCCAATTGTTCTACGCGGTCGGCCCGACGAGCGTCCTTCGGAGAATCGAAATACGGTTGCGGATCCCAGTCAGTTATTTCAAGCGAACGTGTATTGGTAATTCCGGGCCCCATCAGGCCGTTCCAATACGCGTCTTTTCCGATTCCGCACGGAGCAACGACTCCGAGACCTGTAATTGCAACGCGATGTCCGACACCATTCATGGCTGGAAAGATTTTGGTTACAGCTTGCCGACGATGACGTCGAACGCTTGACCAACCGTTTTTACTTCTGCGAGGTCTTCTTCTGGCACTTCAATGCCGAATTCTTCTTCAAGTGCCATTACCAACTCGACAACGTCTAGTGAATCTGCGTCTAGGTCTTCTGCGAAGTTGGCGGTGGGGACGACTTGAGCTGCGTCTACTGAGAGTGTCTCTACTGCGCACTTGACGAATCGGCTAAATAGTTCTTGATCCATGTGGTGTTCTCCTTGTTTGGTGACCTAGTTTCGCACAGCGGGCACTTCGAATCATCCTTTTAGGAAAGTGAGGCGCCTTGGGCGTTTAGTGACCCATGCCGAGACCACCATCAACAGGCAGAATCGCGCCTGTGATGTAGGCCGCGTCAGGTCCAGCAAGAAACACAACGGCTCCCGCGATTTCATCCGCCGACGCCATTCGGGCGAGAGGTACTGAGCTCGTGATTTGGTCAAGTTTGTCCTGGCCGAGACGTGCCGTCATATCTGTTTCAACTGTGCCAGGAGCGACAACGTTTACAGTAATGCTGCGAGAACCGAGTTCTCTTGCGAGAGAACGTGCGAACCCGACAAGCCCTGCTTTAGATGCTGCATAGTTTGCTTGCCCCGCTGATCCGAGCATGCCCACAACGGACGACATCAGAATGATGCGGCCTTTTCTGGCGCGCAGCATGCCTTGAGTTGCACGCTTGACGACCCGGAAAGTTCCTGTGAGGTTTGCGTCAATCACACTTGCAAAATCAGTCTCACTCATTCGCAACAACAGAGTGTCTTTTGTAACTCCGGCATTTGAAACAAGAATTTCTACAGGCCCATAGTGCTCTTCAATAGCAGTGAACGCAGCGTCTACTTGAGCTTTGTCTGTGATGTCACATTTAACTCCAAAAAATTGCGACGGTGGAGGAGTCGTGTTGTAGGTAATAGCAACTTTGTCTCCCAATGCTGCGAAGCGTTCGGCACATGCAAGTCCGATGCCTCGTGAGCCACCTGTAACTAAGACAACTCTGCTCATTGTGCGCCCCATCTGACGACGGCGCTTGCAGCAGTCATTCCTGCACCGAAACCAACCATGAGAACCAGGTCGCCGTCTTTGGCTTTGACCTGTCCAAAGTCACCAAACAACGCAAGGGGGATAGAAGCAGAAGAAGTATTTCCGGTTTCGTGAACCACAACTGCCACCTTCTCCATTGGCACCCCCAGTTTCTCGCACGCTGAGGTGATGATGCGAATGTTTGCTTGATGCGGCACAACAACATTCAGTTGATCGACAGTAATACCTGCAGCTGTCATCGACTTGTGCGCGCTATCAACCATGATGCGTACGGCACGTCGAAACACCTCTTTGCCATCCATATGGACAAAGCCGCCGACTTCGCTATAGAGAATTTCCTCGGCACTGCCGTCTGCATCAAGGTCCCAACCTAGTAATTGTCCATGTCCGGTTGTGCGTTCAAGAATTGCAGCACCTGATCCGTCTGCAAACAAAATGGCTGTGTTGCGATCTGTCCAATCGACAATTCGCGACAAGCTGTCAGTTCCGATAACAAGAACGCGCTGAGAACCCATTGCAATCAAACCGTGGGCTGTAATCATGCCGTATACAAAACCCGAACATGCTGCGTTTACATCAAATGCCCCACAACGAAGTCCAAGACCATTTTGCACCGTTGCAGAGGTGGCAGGAACAGTTCGATCGGGAGTTGTCGTGGCAAGGACAAGTGCATCGATACTCAACGGGTCTATTCCGGCCATTTCAATGGCTGCACGACCACTGGCGATACTCAGTTCGGCCGTTGAACCGCCGATATGTCGACGATGAATACCTGTTCTCTCACGAATCCATTCGTCATTAGTGTCCATCGTTTTTGAAAGGTCATCATTGGTGACAGTCGTATGACCAAGAGATGTGCCCCAGCCAATAAAGCGTGCACCGCGAACGTTGTCTGGTATCTGAGGCATGTGTTCCTGTTGATCTTCTCGTAATTACTTTGTACGCAACCAAGCGATTGGCTGGCGCGAAGTGACTCGTTCGCCTTCTACAGCGATATAGCTTTGGACAATTCCGGCGAAGGGTGAACGCACCTCTGCGTCACCGACATGTCCGATGAGGCGACCCACTGCAATCGTGGTGCCGTTTGTAATGTCACCAATCGGTGTGAAGACTCCGGCTGAAGGACTAACAACAAGACGTTCAACCGCGAAAAGGTGTTCGCCTTCGTGTTGACCAGCTGCCAATGGGGCAGAAGCGTCGACCCATTCGATCAGTTTGTCTAGTTCGTCGGGAGTTGCAACACTAATTGTTCGTGCCGATTGCACCGTGCGCTTTGCCATTCCTGTAAGAACCCCACCAGGACCTAGTTCAACGAAGCCCGTGACTCCAGCATCGGAGAGAGTCAACAGGCAATGCTTCCAGCGAACAGGGTTCGATAACTGCGCAGACAAAAGTGATGACCATTCGTCGCCTGCATCGTGCAACGCCGCATCAACATTAGAGACAACGGGAACTTCTGTGTCTCGTGGGCTAGCAGCGGCAATAGCAATTCGAAGTCGATCGCGGGCCGCAGTCATAAAGGG
>JBAXUC010000104.1:0-5153 GCA_037129855.1 Actinomycetota bacterium
CCAAGACCCAGATCTCGCAATCGTTTGGCCACGACAATTCCGGCTGGCTTGTCACCATCGTTGAACGATAAGAACACAGTTCCAGAAGTTGGTAGAACAGTTCCGGCTGCAGTTTGTGATTTAACGAACGCACGACCAAAAGTTCTATCGATTCCCATCACTTCTCCTGTCGAACGCATTTCAGGCCCCAAAGCTGTATCAACATCAGGAAACCGATTAAAGGGCAATACTGCTTCCTTCACCGATACATGGCCACCTGTTACCGGTGGCACTAGCAAACCTTCCACTCGCAGTTCGGCAAGCGTTGCCCCCAACATCACGCGACTTGCCACTTTGGCTAATGGCACACCTGTTGCCTTCGCAACGAATGGAACCGTACGAGATGCTCGCGGATTCGCTTCGATAACAAAGACCGTGGTTCCGAGAACAGCGAACTGAACATTGATAAGTCCTCGTACATCTAATGAGTTTGCAATGGACGTTGTATATGCACTGATGACTTCAACAACCCAAGCCGGAAGAGTCTGTGGCGGAATGGCGCATGCCGAGTCGCCAGAGTGAACTCCGGCCTCTTCCACGTGTTCCATGACTCCACCAATGAGAACTTCACCCGTATGATCACGAATTGCATCCACGTCTACTTCTGTTGCATCTTCCAAGAAGTGGTCGATGAGGACAGGACGTTCAGCAGAGAGGCCACCTTCTTTACCGAGGCTTCCGTCTCGTGCCATTTGGTCCATAGCGCTTTCCAATGCCTGCGGATCGTGCACAATCTGCATTGCGCGCCCACCAAGTACATAGCTAGGGCGGACCAATACCGGATAACCAACACGTTGAGCGATCACGCTTGCTTCTGCAAACGTGATTGCGGTACCACCCGGAGGCTGCGGAATCGACAGAGAATCGCACAACTGATTCCACTTCTCACGGTCTTCTGCAAGGTCGATTGAATGTGGAGAAGTTCCGGCAATAAGTGCTGGGTCAATGAGACCAGACAACTTCAACGGTGTTTGCCCGCCAAGACCAACGATTACCTTTGGAGCCACGCCACCTGACGCAAGCGTCTCAGCGGCAATGACATTCAAAACATCTTCACGAGTCAAAGGCTCGAAGTAGAGACGATCAGAAGTGTCGTAGTCAGTTGAAACAGTTTCTGGGTTGCAGTTAATCATGACGGTCTCATATCCAGCGGCACGCAATGCAAAACTTGCATGAACACAGCAGTAGTCGAATTCGATTCCTTGACCAATACGGTTCGGCCCAGAACCAAGAATGATTACTCGCGGCTTACTTGACGGACGTACTTCGTTTTCATCCTCATAGGTTGAGTAGTGATACGGCGTCTGTGCATCAAACTCGGCACTACATGTATCGACGGTCTTGTAGGTGGGGATAATTCCCAATGATTCACGATATGAACGAACTGTCATTTCGTCCTCTTTGAGAACATGTGCTAGTTGACCATCGGAAAATCCGAGCCTCTTTGCACGGCGCAATTCATGTCGACTCAGTTGGGTCAGAGACTTCCCTTCCAAGGAATGACGCTCATCAATAATGATCTGCATCTGATCAAGAAACCACACGTCTATCTTTGTTGCATCATGTACCTGATCAACGCTCATGCCTCTGTGCAGAGCTTCACCAACTTGGAAGATTCTCTCGGGAGTGGCAATAGACGCCTTCTTCAGCAGATCCACATCACTCAGACCGTCGTATAACGATTCTCCGCTGTTACAGTTGAGACCGAGCCTGCCCTGTTCAAGTGACCTAAGGCCTTTCTGCAGACTTTCAGGAAATGTACGCCCAATAGACATCACTTCACCGACGCTCTGCATCTGTGTTCCTAGTACTCCTGATGTACCAGGAAGTTTTTCAAACGCCCATCGTGGGATTTTGGTAACCACATAGTCGATGGTTGGTTCAAAACTTGCTGGGGTCATCTTCGTAATGTCGTTTGAAATTTCATCAAGTGTGTACCCAACTGCAAGTTTGGCTGCGATCTTTGCAATGGGAAATCCTGTTGCTTTAGAGGCCAAGGCTGAAGATCGCGACACGCGTGGATTCATTTCAATGACTACAAGATCACCATTTGCAGGATTCAGTGCGAACTGAACGTTTGAACCGCCTGTTTCCACACCGACTCGTCGAATGCATGCAAACGCTGCATCACGCATCTTCTGGTATTCCACATCAGACAAAGTCTGTGCTGGAGCAACAGTGATTGAATCGCCCGTGTGTACACCCATGGGGTCGAAGTTTTCAATACTGCAGATGATGACGCAGTTATCTGCGTGATCGCGCATCACTTCAAGCTCGTATTCCTTCCAACCGACAATCGACGTCTCTACAAGGATCTCCCTAATTGGGCTTGCATCAAGTCCGATCGATGCAAGCTTCAGGAACTCTTCCATCGTGTTTGCAATTCCGGTTCCACGCCCACCAAGGATGTAGGCGGGACGAATGATGACGGGAAGACCGATTTCCTCCAAGACTTCTGTTGCTTCATCCATGTTGTGGGCGATGCCGCTATGAGGAACACTGAGGCCGATCTCGATCATTGCTTGTTTGAACTTGTCACGGTCTTCAGCAGTAGCAATTGCTTCAGCATTTGCCCCAATCAGTTCGGGAGTGCCCGGAACACCAACTAGGCCCTTTTCAAATAGTGCCATCGCCAAGTTCAGACCTGTTTGTCCGCCGAGCGTTGGCAGTACAGCATCTGGTTTCTCGCGTTCAATGATGCGAGCCAAAATTTCTGGTGTCAACGGTTCGATATATGTGCGATCGGCAAAGTCTGGGTCCGTCATGATGGTCGCAGGGTTCGAGTTAGCAAGAATTACTCTGTAACCCTCTTCCTTCAATACTCGACATGCCTGAGTACCTGAATAGTCAAATTCACATGCTTGACCAATGACAATTGGGCCTGATCCAATAATAAGAATTGTGTGTAGATCATTGCGGCGAGGCATTATTTTTTCTCCATGAGTTCTGCGAATTGTCCGAATAGATAGTGACTGTCGTGTGGACCAGGCCCCGCTTCAGGGTGATACTGCACACTGAACGCGCGATGGTCGCGCAAGCGCATTCCTTCGTTGGTGAGGTCATTGAGATTGATATGCGTAATGTCTGCAACTCCCGACAACGAATCAGGGTCGACGCAGAAGTTGTGGTTCTGGCTAGTGATCTCAACTGATCCGGTTGCGATGTGGCGGACGGGATGATTGGCGCCGTGGTGTCCAAAAGGCAACTTGAACGTGTGACCACCGAACGCACGAGACAACAACTGATGCCCGAGACAAATTCCGAAAGTCGGAACACCTGCTTCGACAATCGAACGAATCGCATCTGTGGCTCCCCTGACCATTTCAGGGTCACCAGGACCGTTCGACAAGAAAACCCCAGATGGAGATAGTGACAAGACCTCTTCAGCAGTCATGCTGGCCGGGACCACCGTCACTGTTGCAATCTCAGAAAGATGACGAAGAATTGTTGTCTTAATTCCAAAGTCATACGCAACAACATTGAATTTGCCATCACCGACGGTGTACGCCTTCGGCGTTGTCACTTCTGACACCAAATCAATACCAGATGTTCCCTTTTCATTTTTCGCAGCTGCAAGCAACTGGGCTTGATCTGCAGTTCCGAATGCTCCGCGCAATGAACCCGAGTCACGCAACAAACGCGTGAGGCGACGAGTGTCAAGTCCGGCAACGCCTGGAAGCTTCTGTGCTTTCAACATTGCATCAAGACTTGATTCGCTTCGCCAGTTACTATGACGTCGAGCCATGTCGCGCATGATGACGCCACGAGCAAATGTTCCGCGCGATTCAGAGTCAATAGGTGTGACGCCATAGTTGCCAATGTGCGAGGTGGTGAAAGTAATAATCTGGCCCGCATAGGACGGATCAGTGAACACTTCCTGATATCCGGTCAGAGCCGTATGGAAGACAACCTCTCCTGCTGCAATGCCATTCTCTGGGATGTACCCCACTGCTTCTCCTTCAAAGACGGAGCCATCTTCAAGCACGAGTGCAATGTTTGTAATGTCGGTACTCACGCGAGTGCCTTCCCTTCCTGCACGACCAGTTGGCCGTTGTAGATCGTGTGCCGCACGCGGCCACGAAGTTCCATGCCGTGATACGGCGTATTTGTACTGCGACTTGCCAGCTCATCGCGAGAAACGGACCACACAGTTGTGGTGTCCCAAACCGCAATATGTGCAGGTTCTCCTACCGCGATCGGTCGACCTTGATGGTCTGAGATATTTGCGATCACTGCTGGGTTCCATGACATCAATGCAGCAATCTTCTGAGGCGACAAAGTGACGGCTGTGTTGACAACACCGAGTGCTGTTTCAAGTCCCAACATTCCTGGCGGTGCTGTATCAAGTGTCTGCTCTTTTGTATGACCGGCATGAGGTGCATGGTCTGTCGCAATTGCATCGATAGTTCCGTCAGTAAGACCTTCGCGCAGTGCTGAGATATCAGCCATTGTGCGCAATGGTGGATTGACCTTAAAGATTGGGTCAAACCCAGAGAGCAGTTCATCGGTAAGCGATATGTGATGAGGAGTAACTTCAGCTGTCACAGGAAGACCCTCTGCCTTTGCAGCGCGGACCAATTCAACACTTCCCTTTGTAGACAGATGCATAAAGTGCTCCCGTGCCCCCGTAATGCGTACAAGCTCAATGTCGCGTCGTACCATTTCTTCTTCGGCCGCTGATGGCCAGCCGGGGACGCCCATAGTGGAGCAACATGCACCATCGTGCATCACTGCCCCCACAGTCATACTTGCAACTTCACAATGTTGAGAGATAGTCAGATTCAATCGCTTTGCCACCATTAGCGCGCGTTGCATTACTAGAGCATCTTGTACTCCGGTGCCGTCGTCAGTAAACAACGTGACACCTTCCTTAGCCAGCTGTTCAAAAGGTACTAACTGTGCACCAAGGCGACCAACTGTGATGCAGCCTGAGGGAATCACTTCACATAGACCGACTGCACGCCCACGATCACGAACGAACTGAACTGTTGCCACGTTGTCTTGAGCCGGATCAGTGTTTGGCATTGCCACTACAGCTGTAAAACCTCCGAGAACAGCAGCGCGACTGCCCGATTCAATAGTCTCAGCTTCCTCCTTGCCCGGTTCGCGTAGAT
>JBAXUC010000105.1:0-5138 GCA_037129855.1 Actinomycetota bacterium
CGATGTGAGCTTGAACAAGTTGTTGAGAACCACGTTTGCATTTGCATCGCGCTTCAGCAAAATAACGAGGCTTGTTTTTCCGCCGGCAGATGCGTCGTTTACGTCAGCAATACCGTCGAGTTGACCACCATCAACAAGTTCAACGATGCGAGCGGCGATTGATGAACAACTTGTTTGGTATGGAAGTTGTGTCACTTGAATTTCCATGCGACCTTGGCGGTTTTCCTCAATGACTGCTTTGGCGCGAGTCTTGATGCTTCCGCGGCCTGTGCGATACGCGTCCATGATTCCGGCGCGGCCGAGAATATTTCCGCCTGATGGGAAGTCTGGGCCTTTCACAAAATTCATGAGGTCATCAGGCGTTGCTTCCGGATTGTCAATGAGATGCATGGTTGCATCAATGACTTCGCCCAAGTTGTGTGGAGGAATAGACGTTGCCATTCCGACAGCAATACCTTGGCTGCCGTTGACCAAAAGGTTCGGGAAACGTGCAGGAAGTACTTGTGGTTCTTCTGATGTTCCGTCGTAGTTCGGAATCATGTCGACAGTGTTTTCGTCGATGCCGTCGAGCAAACGCATTGCTAATGAATGCAACCGTGCTTCGGTGTATCGCGCAGCTGCAGGACCAAAGTCTGGTGATCCGTAGTTTCCGTGGAAGTCAATAAGCGGATGACGCAATGAGAATGGCTGTGCCATACGTACTAACGCATCGTAAATAGCGCCGTCACCGTGTGGGTGATAACGCGCCATGGTGTCACCCGTTACACGAGCACACTTAACGAATGGTCGGTCAGGACGAAAGCCCTGTTGTTCCATGTCCCAAATAATGCGGCGGTGAACTGGCTTTAAACCGTCTCGCACATCTGGCAGTGCGCGCGACATGATGACTGACATTGAGTAGTCAAGGAACGAACGTTCCATTTCATCTTGCAGTGGTACTGGTTGGATTTGATCAAACAGGTTTGGATTGTCACTCATAGTCAGGCCCTACCGAAATTAGAAGTCGAGGTTTCGCACGTCACGCGCGTTGGTAATGATGAATTGTTTACGACTGTCAACGTCGTCGCCCATGAGCACGCTGACTGTTTCGTCTGCAATTGCTGCTTCTTCCACGGTGACTTGCAACAGTGTGCGTGTCATGGCATCCATGGTGGTGCTCTTCAATTCTTCCCAGTCCATTTCACCAAGACCCTTGAGGCGTTGGAATTCTTTTTTATGGCCGGGTTTTTCAGCAAGGAACGCGGCCTTTGCCTGGTCGTCTTTCAGATACACCTTCTCTTTGCCCACTTCTGTTGAATACAACGGCGGTTGTGCAATGTAGATATAGCCCGCTTCAACCATTGGTTTCATCTGGCGATAGAAGAACGTAAGAAGCAATGTACGAATGTGGCTGCCGTCAACGTCAGCATCGGCAAGCGCGATGATCTTGTGATAGCGCGCCTTTGATGCATCGAACTCTTCGCCAACACCGCCGCCAATAGCGGTGATGAGTGCGCGAATTTCGTTGTTGTTCAACATCTTGTCGAGACGAGCGCGTTCAACGTTCAAAATTTTTCCACGAATCGGCAAGATTGCTTGCGTACGAGGATCGCGAGCATCAACCGCGGTGCCACCAGCTGAGTCACCTTCCACGATGAACAATTCGCTCTCTTCGGGCTTGCCGCTTGAGCAGTCTTTCAACTTGTCTGGCATGCCTGCACCGGCAAGTGCGGTCTTGCGACGCACTGCGTTACGAGCATTTTTTGCGGCAAGACGAGCTTGCGCAGCCGACACCGCTTTTTTTACAACACGGTTCGCTTCAGCGGGGTTTTCTTCAAGCCACTCTGCCAAGTTTTTGTTGGTGGACTTCTGTACGAATGAACGCATCGGGACGTTACCCAGCTTGGCTTTGGTCTGACCTTCAAACTGTGGTTCGCGCAGTTTCACCGCGATGATGGCGGTAATTCCTTCGCGAATATCTTCTCCGAGAAGGTTGTCGTCTTTTTCTTTCAGCAGGCCTTTGTCGCGGGCGTACTTGTTGATGACAGATGTAAGAGCGGTTTTGAACCCTTCGACGTGCATTCCGCCTTCGGTGGTGGAAATTCCGTTGGCGTATCCGTGGATGCCTTCGTAATATCCGTTGTTCCACTGCATGGCGATATCAAGTTGCATGCCTTCGTCTTCATCTTCATCTTCGAACGCTGCAACTTTGGCAAACAACGACTCTTTCGAATGGTTGAGGTGCTTTACGAAGTCAACAACGCCGCCCTTGTATTGGAACGTGACTGTTTGTTCGCGACTTGCTCGTTCGTCAGTAAACACCACTTCAAGGTTCTTATTAAGAAAGGCCATGGTCTGTAACCGCTCCATAACGGTGCGCGCAACAAACTCTGTGCCTTCAGATGCGAAAATTGTTGGGTCTGGATAAAACGTTACGGATGTGCCGGTCTTACGTCCGCGTGCCGGAGTGGAGCCAGTTTTTTCTAATTTGCCCTTGAGTTTTCCGCCGTCAACGAACTGCATGGTGTAACGGTCGCCGCCACGGTCGATTTCCAGCAAAACACTGCTAGATAAGGCGTTCACAACGCTGACACCCACACCGTGGAGTCCGCCAGAGACCTTGTAACCCTCGCCGCCGAACTTTCCGCCTGCGTGCAACACGGTGAGCACAACTTCAGCCGCACTCTTGCCTTTATGCGGCCCGGATGGATACGGATCGACAGGAATTCCGCGGCCGTTGTCATCAACTTTGCATCCGCCGTCAGGCAAAATTGTGACGCCGACACGATCACAGAACCCGGCCATGGCCTCGTCGATTGAGTTGTCGACGACTTCCCAAATCAGGTGGTGGAGACCGGCAAGACCCGTTGACCCGATGTACATACCGGGGCGTTTGCGTACGGGGTCTAAGCCTTCCAGAACCTGAATATCTTTAGCGCCGTAATCGGCTGAGGGGTTGTTAGACGAGGCTTTTTTAGGTGCAACCATGGCTCAAATATCCTACCAATTAGGGGGTGCTGTTAGCGGGAACGACGCACTCGAATCTCAAGAGATTCAACTTCATCGCCCACGTTGTCTCGTAATGTGGCGATGAGTTGCGATTCTAGGAACTTTAATTGTGTGGCCCATGCGGGGTCGTCAACTTCAACGACCAGAATTCGTTTTTCGAGTCTCTTTGGAACGGCGTGATCAGCAATTGCGTCTCCGACAATTTGCCTCCATCCGGAGAAAAGTCCGATAGCGCTCGATTCATCAGACACGTGCATGCGGCGTAGCAATTTGCCAAGCACCTCATTGAGTGCTCGAGGGGGTTTGCCAGGCGGAATGTTCTCTTCGTCGTAACTCATATTTGCTCCGATGGCACGATGGTGCCGTTTGCAATACGAATGATGGTGTCTGGGTGTGCCGCGGGGGGCAAAGGGGCTGCCGTAGTGATCAACACCTGGCCGGGGGGCAGATGCTGCAAGAGGGCCTCGCAGCGGCCTGGGTCTAATTCGGACAGGACGTCGTCAAGCACTAACAGAGGGGCCGTACCGACCACTTCTGTGACCAACCGGTGAATTCCGAGGCGTAGGGCGAGGGCGAGGGTGCGACACTCCCCTTGCGACGCGTGAGACTTCGCTGGCATGCCTTTGATGTGAAGCACCACATCGTCGCGGTGAGGGCCAACAGTGCTCATGCCGCGACGCAGGTCGTCAGTACGAGCAGCCGCGAGGCTGGCGACTAATCCCATGCGTCGCCATTCTGGTTCGTACACCACATCAACTGGCGTTGGTTCGCGGGCGAGTGATTCATACGCCTCGCTGACAAATGGTGTCAGGCGCGCGACAAGTTTGGCGCGCGCTTCGCCAAGCTGTGTTCCTTTTTCAGCGAACTGCGCATCCCACACATCAAGAGTCATCTCAATGTCGTCTGTCATGCGACCGTTTGATTGTTTCAACAACACATTACGTTGGCGAATGATGCGATCAACCTCCAGTCGCAGTGCGTCATTGCGCGGCGCTAGTGCAACCAGTGCATCATCCAACATGTCGCGACGTACAGATGGTCCTTCATACACCAATTGCAAATCGGTTGGCGCAAACACGGTGCATCGCACAACACCAAGCAGGTCGCGCACGCGCGCAAGACGTTGTTTGTTGACCAACACTTTGTTGCGGCCAGCACGATTGATTTCTGCTTCCACCAAAATTTCTCGGCCGTCATCGTGCACCACTAACGCGCGTATGTACGCAGTATCCACGCCTTCGCGAACTAATGCATCATTGGTAACTCCACGAAAACTTTGAAGTGTCGACAAATAACTCATTGCTTCGGCAAGACTTGTTTTTCCTTGTGCATTCAAGCCCATTATTGCGGTGACCCCCGGGTGCAAATCAATCACCGCGTGTTTGTAGATACGAAAATCCGTGAGTTCAATGCGGCGGATAACCATTTAGTGGCCCGCTTTACGCTCGTGAACCTGCGGCCGCGTCACGTCAGAGACGTTGGGGCATCAGTAGGTAAATGTATGTGTCGTCGCCAACTGGACTAACAATTGCTGGCTTATTGGGCACGCTTGTTGCAATGTTGATCTCTTCGCTTGCGCACGCTTCGACACCGTTCGCTAAATATTCCGAGTTGAATGCAACGGTGATGTCTTCACCAGTGAATTGTGCATCAAGATCTTCAACGCTTGTGCTGCCATCGGTGAGTTGAACAGTGAGACGAATTCCTTCTGAAGACATGCGCACACGAACTGGAGCCATTTCAGAAGCGAGAACACGAGTGCGGCGCAATGCGTCAAGAAGTTCTTCACGATTCACTGTTGCATTGTTGGTGTTGTTCTTCGGAATGATTGTTTGATACGGCGGATATTCGGCGTTGATTAAACGCGTTGACAAAGTCATAGTTGGCGACTGGAACGTTGCATCAAGATCATTAAAACGAATAGTGATTTCGTCTGACATGTCAAGCAAACGTAAGAGTTCAACAAGCGCTGGAGCTGGGATTAAAAATGCGTCGGGCGACGCGGCACTTGTGCCAACAATGTCGCGCATTGCCAAGCGATAGCCGTCTGTGGCAACAAGGCGAATGCCTTTGTCGGTTGATGCGAGCAACACTGCCGAAAGGTTGTGCTTCTGAGCGTCTCTGCTTGCAGCAAGAACAACTTGCGCCAG
>JBAXUC010000106.1:0-5081 GCA_037129855.1 Actinomycetota bacterium
CTCAGTGGTAGAGCATCACCTTGCCAAGGTGAGGGTCGCGGGTTCGAATCCCGTCATCCGCTCCATAGATATAGGCCCCCTTCTTTTGGGGGCCTTTGTCGTATCTGAAGGGGGTTCAGATGATTCAGTTTGGTGTGCACGTAGGGGCTCAGAATGCCACTGTTGATGAATTGCGTACATTGTGGAAGTGGCTAGATGAAGCTGGCAGCGATTGGATCTCGCTCTGGGATCACTTGTACGAAGCGCCACCTGCTGGCGGCACTCAGCCCCATTTCGAAGCGTTTTCCATGTTGGGCGCATTGGCAGTGGACACCAGTCGCGCGCGCATTGGTTGCTTAGTGTTCTGTTCGCAGTATCGCAACATCGGCGTGTTGATGAAGGGTGCGATCTCTGTTGATCATTTATCTAACGGCCGATTCGAATTGGGTATGGGGAGCGGTTGGCACGACCAGGAGGCCACAGCGTTTGGAATCGACTTCCCATCGCAAGGGCAACGTTTCAAAGTTCTTGAAGGACAGTTACAAGCAATCAACAAATGGAAAGCAGGAGAGCGTGTTACTCAGTCATCGCCTGGTGTTGAATTGCGCGATGCATCTATGGTGCCCGGAATTCACGGCCGTATGCCGTTGTGGATCGGCGGACTCGGACCAAAGCAAACGTTGCGAATGGCAGGTGCCTATGCAGATGGTTGGAACGCCGCGTATGCAAGCCCATCGCAATACAAGGAACTCAATGGAATTCTTGATGACTGGTGCGCGACAGCAGGACGTGAGCCATCCGCAGTGGAACGCAGTATCAATTTGTCCTTCGGGCTCAGTACCGATGATGTGGGCGTTGTGAAAGATCAACTGCGTACACAATGGGGAGCTGCTGCTGATCGCATCATTGCCGGTTCCTTACTCGGGCGGCCTGATGACGTTATGGAACAAATTGCGCCCTTTGTCGAAGCAGGTGCACAACTCGTCAACATTGCTATTCGTCCGCCGTGGGATCAAGATCTGCTCGCAGAATATTTCGAAACGATAGTTCCCATGATGAAGAAGGAATGGTCCTAGTATTCGCCTATGAAAATAGGTGTACAACTTCATCCCCAGGCAACAACAGTTAAGGCCATGCGTGATGCATGGCGCGCAGCAGATGACATGGGTGTTGATTCCTTGTGGGTGTGGGATCATTTCTACCCGCTCTACGGAGACCCAGAGGCACCTCACTTTGAGGCGTACACATTGCTTGCTGCAATGGCGGCTGATACTTCACACGCAACCGTTGGTGCGCTCGTTACGTGCTTTACGTATCGCAATGCACAATTGCTTGCAGATATGTCTCGCACTATTGATCACATCTCTGATGGTCGATTTATTCTCGGAATTGGTTCAGGCTGGTTCGAACGTGACTACACCGAGTACGGATACGAATTCGGTACAGCCCCAGAGCGCCTGAAACTTCTTGCTGCAGGTATCCCTGTCATTAAGGAACGCCTATCAAAGTTGACTCCCGGACCTGTGAACGGGCATATTCCGCTAATGATTGGCGGAAGTGGAGAAAAGGTCACATTGAAATTGACCGCGCAACATGCAGATGCTCATAACGCCTTCGGACCTGTTGATAATTTCCGTCACAAGATGGAAGTACTCGATCAGTGGTGCGAGAAGCTGGGCCGCAACCCCCGTGAAATCGAGCGAACAGTCGGAATCAACGCCAAAGACTTGGTCGATGCAGCCGCCTACGAAGAAGCTGGCGCTGACCATCTCATTGTCATGACGGGGTCCCCCTTTGATCTGGAGCCAGTCGAAAAGTACTTGGCACAACGCTAAGAGACTCCGACATTCTGGGTATTCGTTTCTGCGACTACGGTTCGGTGTAATCCGAATGTGCCGGGGGGCGTATGAATTTAGAGACAGTGTTGTATGACGTTCGCGACGGTGTTGCCACCATTACGTTAAATCGTCCAGAGGCCATGAACGCATGGACACCACAACTCAGTGATGAGTTGTCATTAGCGATGGGTGCAGCCGACGCTGATGATGCCGTGCGTGCTGTTGTGTTAACGGGTGCAGGTAAAGCCTTTTGTGCTGGAGCCGATTTAAGTGCAGGCGAAAGCGGATTTCTTGCAGGTGGCCGAAGTGTCCAAGGTGGTCCTCGTCTCATGCCGTACAAAGTGCGCAAGCCCGTTATTGCAGCCATAAATGGGCACGCTGTCGGAGTAGGTATTACGTATCCGATGTTGTGTGATATTCGCATCGTGTCTGAGACCGCAAAGATTCAATACGCCATGGTGCGACGCGGAATCTTGCCAGAGCTCGGCTCGCACGTGTTGTTGCCACGAGTAATCGGGTTTTCTCGCGCAGCCGATTTGCTGCTCACTGGTCGACTCATCATGGGCACCGAAGCTGCCGAGATGGGTCTTGCATCACGTGCAGTGCCCGCAGATCAGGTTCTCGCCGTCGCGACAGAAATGGCACGCGAAATTGCCATCAATGTGTCGCCCGTTTCAGCCGCACTAGCAAAACAGTTGATGTGGGACGGAATGAACACAAGCGTGGACAACATGATCGCGACTGAAGGCAAGTTACTGCCTGGCCTCGCTGCAGCCCCCGATTCCGCCGAAGGGGTGCGTGCCTTTTTCGAAAAGCGCGTTCCGCAGTGGCGTTCGCGCGTCTCGTCTGACATTCCCGTTATCCCGAAGTAAGGTTCATATATGCAAACAGCTCACATCAACGGTATCGATCTTGCTTTTCAAGATTCAGGCGGCAAAGGTCCAGTCGTGATTCTCAGCCATGGCTTCCTCATGGATCACACAATGTTCGATGCGCAAGTGGCTGCACTGAAATCCACGCATCGTGTCATCACGTGGGACGAACGTGGATTCGGCGGAACATTGGCTACCGGTGATTTCACCTATTGGGATTCTGCTAACGATGTTCTCGGGCTAATGGATCATCTCGGAATCGAGTCGGCGGTAATTGGTGGAATGTCTCAAGGCGGGTTCTTGTCACTGCGTGTCGCACTTACTGCACCGGCTCGTGTTAAGGCGTTGATACTTCTTGACACACAAGCTGGTACAGAAGACCCAGCAACAGTTGAGCCATACAACCAATTGCATGCTGCATGGGTAGAACATGGTGCCGCTGCAGTGCAAGATGTCATTGCAAGTTTGATTCTCGGACCTGGCGAGTGGTCAGAGTGGTTCGCCAAGTGGGGCGCCATGGTGCCAGACCAATTCACAAAGGCATTTAATTGTCTGATGCATCGTGACGACATCACTGAACGTCTGGGTGAGATTACGTGCCCCGCGCTCATCGTGCACGGAACTGCAGACGTTGCTATTTCGATGGAAAAAGCCGAGGTGCTGCGCGACCGCATTGCTGGCCCCACCACGTTGGTGCCTATTGACGGCGGACCTCATGCCGCAAACATGACCCATTCTGAGCCCGTGAACAAGGCCATTGTCCAGTTCTTGGCAGCGCTTGACTAACTGAAAGACTGGTCTCTCAACACCTTGGGGGACTCATGCCATTAGAACTAGATCTAGGACCAGCAGCACAAGCATTTCGTACTGAACTGCGTGAGTGGTTGAAGACCAACGTTCCAAAGGAACTGGTTGGTGTCTCAGCAGAATCCCTTGCGCGCGGCAATATGACCGCTGCTGGCAAGGCGTGGGTGAAGACACTCACAGATGCTGGGTACATGTGTGTGTCATGGCCAAAGGAATACGGCGGTCGTGGACTCACTGGTATTGAAGTTGCTGTGATGAATGAGGAATTTTCTCGCGCTGATGTTCCTCGTGTTACTCGTGGAATGGGTGAGTGGCTTGTTGGCCCTTCCATCATTGTGTGGGGAACCAATGAGCAGAAGAAAGAGTTCTTGCCTCGCATTATCGATGGCACACACCGCTACTGCCAAGGCTTCTCAGAGCCAGATGCTGGTTCCGATCTTGCAAGTTTGAAAACTCGCGGAATCATCGACGGTGATGAAGTAGTTATCACTGGTCAAAAGGTCTGGACCTCCGGAGCAACAGAAGCAAACATGATGTTCTGCTTGTGCCGTACTGACCCTGACACTCCTAAGCATCAAGGCATTTCCTATGTTCTGTTGCCAATGTTTACGTCAGAGAAGAAGTCGAATGGCATTGAATTGCGTCCAATTCAACAGCCACACGGCGCATCGCATTTCACAGAGACGTTCATGACAGAGTCCCGTGCGCCTATCACCAACATCATTGGTGGCATGAACAATGGCTGGCGCGTCACCATGACAACACTCGGAAACGAGCGTGGCGGAAATGCCACAACGCAACATGTTGAATTCACTCGCCAGTTCTGGGATGGCGTGAAGCTTCTCAAAGAAAAGGGTCTTACATCAGACCCAGTAGTTCGTCAGAACTTGGCGTGGGCATTTTCACATGTGGAGATCATGCGTTTCCAAGGCCTGAAGTTGTTGTCAGAAGTGCTTGCTCGTAAAGAGCCGGGACCTGCAGCATCAATCAACAAGATGTTCTGGTCAGAGTACGCACAGAAGTTCAGTACGTTCATGGTGAATGCACGCGGTGCAGATTCCATGCTGATTGAGAACGATAAAGACGGCAAGTACGAAGTAGATCGTTGGATTGGTTCAATGTTCCAGCATCGTTCGTCCACCATCTGGGGCGGAACTGCGCAAGTGCAACGCAACATTGTGGGTGAACGAGTGTTGGGCCTGCCCAAAGAGCCAGACCCAACAAAACCTCGTCCGAACCCGACCTAGACCTCGTCGTCTTCGGCGTGCTTGCCGGTCTCAAACGCTGTTCCCCGAACAGTGTCTTCCTTGCGGCGCTTCTTCTCGCGCATATTGGAGACCGCGTCAGACGTGCTTGAGAACGCAAGACGAGCATTCTTGCCGTCTCGCTTCCACTGTTGTGTATCGCCGGAGTGAATGCCCATTTGTGCCGCATCGGCATACGCATCAATTCCAGCTGAAAGATAAATGAATGACCAACCATCCTCGGTGCGCTTTTCGATCAGTTCCCGAATTTGCGCCAGATTGAACTCGTGGCTTTGATTTTCTTCGCCGTCAGTGATGGTGACGAAGATGATGTCCTCGGC
>JBAXUC010000107.1:0-5079 GCA_037129855.1 Actinomycetota bacterium
CTGGAACAAAATGCCTGTTAAACTAACACGAGGTTAATTTTGTATTAAATATTGGTGAACAAATATATAAGTAGTAACTGAAAAGACTTGCCGAAGTGGGGATTTTGTGGGGAATTCAGGGAATCTACGACCGATTCATAACTCTAAGGATTCAAGCGCCTCCTTTCGGAGCCTCCTGGCCCAAATTTGTAAGAAATTTCGTCACTTAGGTCTCGCGGTTCTCATCGTGACCGTGGTTTGCACGGTTTCCCCGACAGCAAAAATTGAAGCTGTGGAAGCAAAGCCCAACTTCCCGATGTCATCTGGTCAGTTATTAGCTCGTTACAACCTTGTCGCGAGTCAAGGCGTTGGCTTCGTTGCATTGAACAGCTTTCTTGAGGAGGCAAAAATTCATGTATTGGGAAGTCATGATGACGCTCCCCCCTGGGCAACGGTCTTAGCCTCTGAGGCACAAGTGGCCCTCATGGCAAACAGCCGGCAGATCTTATCGGTGGCACCTGATTTGATGATGTCAGTCGAAGGGTCAGCGGACCCGCAAGGCGATGTTGTTCAAGGTCAATACATCATCACGCTGAAGGCAAATTCCACAGCGTCGGTACAGAGCGACATACTCGGCATTCTTGGTTCCAAGGTGAGTTATATGTACTCCCAAGTATTTAAGGGCTTTGCCTCACAACTCTCCGACGCTGAAGCGAAATCATTACGACAAAATCCTGCTGTAGAAGAAGTTCTACAAGATCGGATCTACAAAGTTGATCAGTCTGGATCAGAGAGAAATCCTCCATGGGGGCTTGATCGACTGGACCAGACCAATCTTCCTTTGGACAGCCGATATAACTATCCGTCCAATGGTAAGGGTGTCAACGCCTACATCATTGATACTGGTGTTCAGGCTTCACACCCAGAATTTGGTGACAGAGTTGCGCCCGGGTTCGGAGCATTTGCAAATACCGACTGTCACGGACATGGGACTCATGTCGCCGGCACAGTCGGATCGCGAACATACGGCGTTGCGAAGGCCGTTCGGATTATTCCAGTACAAGTATTGGATTGCAAGGGGTACGGATCAACCTCGACAATTATTGCGGGAATTGATTGGGTGATTAGCAACCATGCGGACGGAATTAAAGCCGTCGCGAATATGAGTCTCGGTGGGGCGTACAACCCGCTACTCAATCAAGCCACAACGGCGCTAGTAAACGACGGAGTTGTTGTGGTTACAGCAGCAGGCAACGACAATGCCAATGCATGCAACTATTCTCCGGGAAGCGCAATCGGAACTATTAACGTTGGCGCAGTTGAACCTTCTGATATTCGCTCGTTTTTTTCAAATTACGGATCTTGCGTTGATATCTTCGCCCCTGGAAGCAAGATTCTTTCAACAACCATGGGTTCATCTTTTGGCTACAAGTCTGGAACCTCTATGGCCGCTCCCCATGCTGCAGGAGTCGCCGCAATGATCTGGTCGCTTCATCCGACATGGACATCCACCGAAGTTTCTGCTGAAGTCGTTGCATCAGGCACTGCGAATAAAGTGATGAATCCAGGTCCACAGTCACACAACAAACTTCTCTCCGTCGACCTCACAAATCGCGAAACGGTTCCATCGGCTCCAACTCAAGTTGAGGCGACGAGTTCAGCAAATGGTGTCACTATCAATTGGGAGAAGCCAAACAATTCAGGGTCAAGTCAAATCACGCAATATGAGGCTTTTACTGACAAGAATTTGAAAGTGTGTGTTTGGTCTAGCGGACCTCTTCAGTGTGTAGCCAACAATCTGGCACCTCGAACATACTCATTTAGAGTCACTGCGATAAACGACGCAGGAGCATCAGCAGCATCTGCACTTTCTAACATCGTCACTATTACTGCTGATTCAGGAAATAATGACGTCTTTTCACAGCCCAAAGTTTTGAACAGTCTTGTTAATGCCCTCACCGATAGCAATGTTGGGGCAACCAATGAGTTAAACGAACAAACAACTTATGGAACAACCTCTGCAACGAAGTGGTTTAAGTTTACGCCATCAATTACTTCGTCGATCACTATTGATTTGTCTGGAAGTTCCTTTGACACAGTTCTCGGCGTGTATACGGGCAGTTCTGTTTCTCAACTAAGTCTGATCGCTAAGGACGATGATGGTGGTGACGGTTCTACGAGTAAATTAACCTTTAATGCGACGGCGGAAGAGTCCTACAAAATTCAGGTGGGTAGCTACGGTGACAGCACGGGGTCTATCAGACTGACCTGGGGTACTGACACAACCTGTTCGTTCGCCTATCCCAGTAACGACGATATTCTCAATGCTTTACGAATTTCTGGCAGCGGAATCGACTGCATCAATACCAGTCGTGGAGCAACTACCAACTCAGGCGAACCCTTTGATTTCTCGACCGGTTATTCAATTTGGTATGTGGTCAAACCAACACAAAGCACGACCCTCACGTTGGACCTGAGCGGAAGCGACTTTGATACATATCTATCTGTACATCGCACGAGTGCTTTAACTCCACTTGATTGGTCAGAATTAACAACTGTCGCCTACGACGACGACAGCGGAGATGGTTTGACAAGTCGCATTAGTGAACTGCCAGTCTCAGCGGACTACTGGTATTACGTTCGTGTTTCTGGTTACCGTTCTGCGTCCGGCAATTCTAAATTGACGTGGACCGTGAATGAGCGTCCAGCCGAGCCGACCAATGTGACGGCAAGTGCAGGAGACTCGTCCGCCATAATTTCGTGGGATGCGCCTAGTAGTAGCGGGGGTTCGCCTATCGCATCATATGAAGTGATCTCTACCTTTGGCAATTATTCATGTGCGACGTCAAATCAGTCGTGCACTATTTCAAACATGGTCTATGGAGAATACAGCTTCACTGTTACTGCAATGAATGCCATTGACCGAGGGCCAGCATCCAGCCCATCAAACCCTGTCATCGTCGGCAATGGCAATGACGCCAAAGCAAATGCGCAGCCGCTCAATCAAGCACTCGCGTATGGGAGTAATCAATACGCGACAGCTGAGCCCGATGAACCAAATCATGGGAATTCCAGTGCCGGGAAATCAATGTGGTATTCGTTATCGGTCAGTGCCCTGACACAAATGACAATTGAAACTTTCGGAAGTGCCTTTGACACTCTCTTAGAGGTCTATGTCACAGATGGTCGTGATGGTTTTGCAGGGTTATCTGAAATCACGACAAATGACGATGATCCCAATGGTCAAGATGGTTCCAGCCGTGTTTCTTGGACAGCATCTCCGAGTGCCCATTATTTGATTGTCGTTGATAGTTATGTTGACCCAAACAATGCCGGTCCCCATGTTGGTACGTTCAATCTGAGAAAGACTGCTGAGCACATTGTCCTGCCTTCAAAAGTCCGAAATGTCAAAGTTTCAATAGACGATACGTCCGCGAACATTACGTGGGAAAAACCTACAAGCGGATACACAGCAATTACTTCGTACAGCGTTAGTGCTGTTGGCACTTCACTTGGATGCACTTCCAGTGTGTCGCGAATGCGCTGCAAAATTGATGGACTGCTGGCTGGAAAAAGCTATTCGTTTAAAGTGCGAGCTCAAAACCCTTTGGGTTATTCATCGTGGACCACGGCAACTGCTCCAGTCATCATTCCACCGATTCCGCACTTCAATACCTACAGCCAAATCACCACTAGTTGGGCGCTAGACCGAGTTGATCAAAATGGCCCAACACTCGATGGCTTAACGACATACAGGAGCCGTGGAGAAGGCGTTCGGATCTACATTGTTGATACTGGAGTATCTAGCACGCATCAAGATCTCAATGGTCGAGTAGCTGAAACTCAGAATTTTGCAGGAGATGATGAGAAAGCTGACTGCAATGGTCATGGCACTCATGTTGCATCTGTGGCTGCAGGAACTGAGTTCGGTATTGCAACAATGGCAACAATCATTCCAGTACGAGTGTTCGGTTGTAGCGGATCAGGCTACCTATCACAGGTTGTATCTGGACTGAATTGGATTGTTGACGATATTCATTCGCACGGAACGAAGGCCGTTGTCAATATGAGTCTCGGCGAATCAAGTCTTGATAGCAGCATGGAACTTGCTGTCAATCAGATCATTGCTCTTGGAGTACCTGTCGTTGTGGCTGCTGGCAATAGTGCAACCGACGCGTGCACCTTCACTCCAGCGGGAATACCAGACGCCATCACAGTGGCTGCGTCTGAAGTCAATGATGCGGCAGCAAGTTATTCCAATTACGGATCATGTGTTGACTTGTACGCCCCAGGGTCAGGAATTGTTGGGGCTGATTATTTGAACGATGAGGACTATGTGACGCTTTCGGGCACATCGATGGCAAGTCCTCTCGTAGCAGGATATGTCGCAGTCTTGAAACAGATGTTTGAACGAATGACAGTCGCCCAGATCTCACAGGTCATCGGTAAGTCGGCTCGCACTGACATCCTGACGGGTGTTCCAATTGGAACTCCTAACAAATTGCTGTCAACTAGTAGTTTTCGATGCGCGATGATCCTGAGAGCAGGAGCGCCATCATTGGATTCCAACCCGTCAGATTGTGCTGACCTTATTGTTACTGCAGCTAAGAGCAACGCATTGATAAACACGAGTATCAATTTGTCCGTACTTGGAGGAAGTATCCAGTTTGCGCGGCAAGCGACAGTGAGCGGTGCTGGCTGTCACATCATTAATTCAGCAGTTACTAGTTCTCGAAGCGGGCCGTGTTTGGTCACCGCAAAGCAACAAGAATGGTACGGGTTCAAGGCTCAAACGTCCCCGACGATCAAAGTCAGTTTTTATCCTTCACTCACTAGATCGCAGTCTGCAACTGCACTATCAATCGCCGCATACGCACAATTGAGTGTTGCGTCAACGTCTCGAGTCTCCCTGAGCGTTTCTCGAGAATCTTCAAAATTTTGCAAGGTGCAAGGAACAAGGCTTGTTGGCCTCAAGGTCGGATTATGCTCCGTCACGGTGAAGGCGACCACGAAAGGTGGTGCGGTCACTTCAAAAAAGATGACGATTCCAGTCAGCTAGCTGAAGAGTCCTCCCACACGATGACACTGATGCGCCCGTAA
>JBAXUC010000108.1:0-5055 GCA_037129855.1 Actinomycetota bacterium
TAGCGCCCATAAACCGGCGATGGCACCAATGGCAATCATCAGATAACTGCGGCCTTTGGGTGCTTCAGCAAGGTCGCCCTCTGCTCGCGCCCGAGGTGGCGGCTTGATGAGGGCCAGAATGTTGCCCGCTGCGAGCGCAAACCCAAGCGCCATCACGAGATACGCCAGCAAGTTTTCTCCGAGGAACATCACTACAGATTAGGCGTGGCAGTCTCTGCCCATGGGCTTTCATCATGTCGCACTCGCAACCAAGGACTTACAAGCAACTCACCACTTCTATACAGAGGTGATGGGCTTTTCATTAGTCAAGACAGTCATTGGCCCAGTGCCAGGTTCACCAGAAGGTTGGGCACGTCACGTCTTTTATGACACCGGTTCAGCGGGCATGATCGCGTTTTGGGATTTGAATGATGCGCAATGGGCAGACGGCTACCCCACCAATATCAACAAGACGGCTGGACTACCTGGTTGGGTGAATCACTTTGCGTACTTTGCACCATCACGTGAATTTCTCGATGAGCGTCGCAAGAACTGGACCGACCACGGACACATGGTGGCTGAAGTTGATCATGAGTTCTGCGTCAGTATTTACACGAGCGACCCAGATGGCAACACCGTTGAGTTCTGCTTAGACATTCGCGAATTTACTGATGAAGAAAAAGTTGAAGCAAACGCATTGTTAGGTCACAAACACCCGCCAATGGATAAAGATGCAAAAGTCACGATTCACCAGCCAACGAATGTTGCGCTAGCGCACTAACTCACTCTGGTTCGTCAACGAACTGGGTGTATGCCTTGTTGAACAACAAGCGCACATCACCAGTAGGTCCTGAACGGTGCTTTTGCACAATGACATCAGCAAAGCCTTTGTCGTTGTTACGCGCTTCAGCGTTAGCAGCTTCTTCGCGATACAGGAACATAACAACGTCAGCGTCCTGCTCGAGTGCACCGGATTCACGCAAGTCAGCAAGAACAGGGCGACGATCTGCTCGTGTTTCAATGGTTCGGCTTAACTGGCTGAGTGCAACAACAGGAATTCCAAAGTCTCGAGCGAGCAACTTCAGTCCACGACTGATCTCGCTGACTTCTAATTGACGGTTTTCGTTGTTGCCGCCGCCCATGAGCTGTAGGTAGTCAATAACAACAAGAGCAGGCGCCGCATCTGACACAGCAACACGGCGCAACTTCTGGCGAATCTGCATCACCGTAATTTGGGATGTGTCGTCAATATAAAGAGGAATTTCTAGACGGTTGATTGCGTTCGTAATCTTGGTCCAGTCGGCGTCTTGCAAACGGCCGGTACGCATACGGTCTGAGTCAACTTGTGCTTCCGCAGACAAAATTCGCTGAGTTAATTCAGTGGCTGACATTTCCAATGAGAAGAACAACACGGGGCGGTTGGTGGTACGCGCCGCACTTACTGCCATCCCCAATGCAAATGCACTCTTACCCATAGCCGGACGAGCACCAACAATGTTCAGAGTTCCTGGTTGTAAACCAGACAGAAGTTTGTCGAGCTTTGTATACCCAGTACGAACACCCGTGACGTCGGACTTTGCATCAAAACGATCTTCAAGAATTTGAGCAACTGTTCCGGTCAACTCGTGAAGCTTTTTTAATGAGTCAGTGATTTGTTCATCACCAATGTCGAACACAATTTGCTCGGCTTTGTCGATTGCATTCTTGATATCGGCTGGAGCAGAATACCCGATGTCTGCAATGTCGCTTGCGCCACGAATCAGACGCCGAAGAATTGATGTGTCGCGCACAATGCGGATGTAGCGGCCAGCACTACTGATTGATGGTGTTGCGTTCTGCAGTTCCAATAGGAAGTTCAGTCCACCCAATTCGTCGATGAGATTATGGCGACGCAATTCGTCTGCAACGGTGACCACGTCAACAGCATCTGCAACTTGCGACAACGCTTTGATGGCAGCAAACACATGACCGTGTGCCGGCTTGTAAAAATCTTCCGGAACAAGTTGCTGTTCAATGGCCAAACCAATTGGTTCTTCATTGAGCAACATGGCGCCGAGCAACGATGCTTCTGCATCTAAGTTGTGCGGCGGTACGCGACTATCGGTACGCGTAGTGCGTGGTGCAGAGGACCGTTCAGGCCTGTCGGAAAAGTCGCTCATAGAGATCCTCTACCTTGCCTGTAAATGCCTGTGGATTGCTAGTGGATAACCCTGCGAAATTACTGTGGATAGCGCTGGGGACAAGGCCCGGCAACTGTGGATAACAAGTGTGTAAGTAGCGCTGGCTATTAGCCGGCAACCACTGACAATTTCACTGTGCACTCGACATCAGCGTGCAAGCGGACAATTGCCGTATGTGCACCTGTTGTACGAATTGGCTGAGCCACAACTTTTTTGCGATCAAGGATGATGCCAGATTGCGCAGCAAGTGCAGCAACGATGTCAGCAGTGGTCACTGAACCGAACAAACGGCCTTCGTTTCCGGCTTTTGCCTTGACAGTAAATGAACGAGCCATGAGTGTTTCAGCAACAGTGTGAGCAGATGCCCGGTCTGATGCTTCACGAAGGTCACGTGCGCGACGCATGGAAGTTGCTTGCGCTACTGCGCCGTCGGTTGCTACAAGAGCAAGTCCGCGTGGCAACAAGTAGTTACGAGCATGGCCATCAGCAACAGCAATGATGTCACCGCGACAGCCGACTCCGGCGATGTCTTGACGAAGAATGACTTTCATGATTATGCCTCTACTTCGGCTTCAACTGCAGCAGTTTCTTCTGCGACAGCTTCGTTTGAATCTGTTGAATCATCGTCTTCATCCTCACGGGGCACGAATGATGAACTTGTTGGCTGCTCGTCGAGCTCCAAGTTTGCTTCGTCTTCACGACCTTCTTTACCTGGGCGAGGTGCCCGGGTGCTGACGGTGCGCTTTGTGTATGGCAACAATGCCATTTCGCGAGCGTTCTTGATTGCTGTTGCGAGGTCACGCTGTTGCTGCACATTTGTGCCGCTCATGCGCTGTCCACGGATTTTCGAACGATCAGACATGAAGCGCTGAAGCAGGCTGACGTCTTTGTAATCGATGAAAACAACTTTTTCGATGGCCAATGGGTTGGCCTTCTTCTTGAACTTGCGGTTTGCCTCACGGGCGTTACGAATTTTGTTCGTTTTACTTGTCATGGTGTGATCCTTGTATCAGGGAAGGTGTGAAGGGTAGAAAATGGAAAGCCTAGAAAGGCTCTTCGTCAGATGGGAAGTAATTGTCGCCACCACCGGCGTTGCCACCAGATGGTTGTGAACCACCACGTGCGCCGCCGCCAGCGTTGCCGCCACCTTCGGCACGAGGTGTGCGCTCGACAGATGCGGTTGCCCAACGAAGGCTTGGCCCAATTTCATCTGCGTTGATTTCAATCGCGGTGCGCTTTTCGCCCTCGCGGTTTTGGTATTCGCGCTGCTCGAGGCGACCTGAAACGATGACGCGCATTCCCTTGGTGAAGGTTGCTGCGGCGTTCTCGCCCATTTGGCCCCATGCAACGATGTTGAAGTACGAGGTTTGTTCTTGCCATTCACCGTTGACTTGGTAGCGACGACCAACGGCGATGCCGAATGATGCGACGCCCTTGCCGCCAGTAGTGAAACGAAGTTCTGGATCGCGGGTGAGATTGCCCACGAGTGTGATTGTGTTGTCGGCCATGGTGATGGTTCCTTCCTACAAATGAAGAGAGCGCTGTGCTCGATAAGGGCGGCTTACGCCACCGAGATCATTCCGCGACGAGCTGCCTCGTCGTCTGGAAGGCGGACCAATTTGTGACGAAGAACGTCATCTGAAATACGGAATCCGCGCTCGACTTCATCGAGTGCGCCACCTTCAGCAGAGAGGTTGAAAATGGCGTAGTAGCCATCATCTTGTTTCATGATCGGATAAGCCAAGCGACGCTTGCCCCACCAATCGGGGTTGCCGTGGATTTGTCCACCAACACCTGCCACTGAGGCAGAGATGGATTTGATCCATGCATGGGCCGTGCTCTCGTCGAGCTTCCCGCTAATAATGACCATGAGTTCGTATGCACGCATTGCGTGTGACCTCCCTTCGGACCCGAGTACGATCCCGGGGCCCCCGAGGGGGCAGGGTGAATAAGTGACTTGTGAAGCGTACCTGATGAGATTCACCCTCCCACAGGGGTGATTCACTGATGTCCGGCCTGTGTCCATTACCCCTGATGTGGACAAGGAATTGTAGCTTTTGGCACTATTTCAGCCTTTTGCGGCTGTTCGAGTCCTTTTCGGCACCGCAATGGGCAAAACCCGTAATAGGTGGTGCCACCGGCATTGCGGGCAGGCTTCCACAACATAGGCGGTGTATTCGTGGCCGGTGCGCTGCAATTTCACAATGTCGCTGCGATCGGTGACGCACTTGCCGTTCTTTGGTAACCCGTGTCCGAATACATAGGTCACGAGAGCCACATTGACTTCTTCGCAGATGGGGCAGATGGTCTTTGACGGTTCGCCAATATTGCGAGCAGCGCGAATGAGTTCGGGGTGTGCATCACAGACGGAGTCCTTGCTGACTCGTCCGCGTTTTACCTCATTAAGAAGGGAGCGACGTGACAATTGATGATCTACAACTCCGGTGCCGCCGCGCAACATGTCAACTGAGAAACCCATGCCTCCATAAGTTAGCCATAAGATGCCTGTCATGTCAGATGCTGGTTCCACCGTTACCGATGGCCGCTTTATTTCCTTTGGTTCCACGGTTCACAACGAAAGTGAACTGCGGGTCTGCGGAGACCTTCGTGGCAAGCGAGTGCTGGAACTCGGACTATTTGGCACTGTGCCCAATTGCGTGGCCATGGCCACCCAGGGTGCTCGCAGTATCGCCATCGACCCATCGCGCGAAGCAATCACTCGTGCCAGGGTGGCGGGCAGTAACGCAGACGTTGTAGTGGAATTCCATGAAGGTGATCTTGCAGACCTCGGATTTCTTATGAACGCAGTCATCGACCTTGCGGTCTGTGTGCATCAGATCAATTTCGACACTGACATTGCCCGCCTGTTTCGCCAAGTGCATCGCGTGTTGCGCCC
>JBAXUC010000109.1:0-5002 GCA_037129855.1 Actinomycetota bacterium
CATGTATTGATATTCAACGGAGTCAACGGGCGGGCGATAGTACGGAAGCACATCGCCTTCTAGTGCAGAGTCAGGAATCTCTTCTTGCAAGTGCAAACGATCACGCATGGCCCGCAATTGATCCGTATTGAGTTTCTTAATTTGATGCGTTGCGTTGCGGCCTTCAACTTGTGGCCCAAGAGTCCAACCCTTGATGGTCTTAGCCAAAATAACAGTGGGTTTGCCAGAACCAAGGTTGTCGACAGCTGCTTGGTATGCGGCGAATAATTTGCGGTAGTCATGACCACCACGAGGCAGGTTCACCAATTCATCATCAGATAAGTGTGCAACTAACTGCAACAAGCGAGGGTCAGAGCCAAAGAAGTGCTCACGAATGTATGCGCCGCCTTCAATGGAATAACGCTGAAATTCACCATCGACAGTGGAGTTCATCTTGTTTAGAAGTAATCCGTCAACGTCGGCCGCTAACAGTTCGTCCCACTTTGAACCCCACACCACTTTGATGACGTTCCATCCGGCTCCGCGGAACACTGCTTCAAGTTCTTGAATGATTTTTCCATTGCCACGCACGGGGCCATCAAGTCGCTGCAAGTTGCAATTCACGACAAAGACAAGGTTGTCGAGCTTTTCTCGCGCTGCGAGCGAGATTGAACCAAGAGTTTCTGGTTCGTCAGTTTCACCATCGCCGATAAATGCCCACACACGACTTGCTGAGGTGTCGTCGATGCCTCTGTTGTGTAAGTAGCGATTGAAGCGAGCGTGGTACAACGCCGTGAGTGGGCCAAGCCCCATTGACACGGTGGGAAACTCCCAAAACTCTGGCATGAGCCGAGGATGCGGATAACTGGAGAGACCTTTTCCATCTCGTCCAATCTCGCGACGGAAATGATCAAGGTCGTCTTCGTCAAGGCGACGTTCAAGAAATGCACGAGCATAAATTCCGGGTGCAGCATGTCCTTGGAAATACACATGGTCACCAGCTGCGCCGTTGTCTTTGCCGTGAAAGAAATGATTGAAACCAATTTCGTACAAGCTCGCAGAACTTGCAAACGTTGATAGATGCCCACCAATGCCCTCTGCAGTGTGATTTGCTCGCGTCACCATGACTGCCGCGTTCCACCTGATGTATGCACGTATGCGACGCTCTAAATGTTCATCGCCCGGGAACCACGGTTCATTGTCTGCAGTGATGCTGTTGACATATGGCGTTGACACGGTGGCAGGAAAATTGACATCAGTGTGTTGTGCGCGCTCAAGAAGGCGCGCCAATAAATAACGGGCACGTTCAACACCGTGGCCATCGACAACAGAATCAAGAGAGTCGAGCCATTCCTGAGTCTCGCCCGGATCGGTATCGGGGAGCTGATGCATTGAGCCATCGAAGATCACAAGTGTCATTCTCCCATGATTTTTCGTAAAAGCCCGTCGTTACCCCGTCCCATGGTGAACAATCAGTGTCATGGAATTGTCCGACGACGTGATTGTGATTTATACAGATGGTGCGTGCTCGGGTAACCCAGGACCTGGCGGCTGGGCGTGGGCCGTGGCCCCATCGGGAGACATCAACGACAGTGGCGCAGAAGCCAGGTCAACGAATCAGCGAATGGAAATTATGGCCGCCTATCAGGCTGTCATCCATTTTGAAGACGACCCGCGCATCATTCGCATCGTTGCTGATTCCACGTATGTCGTGAAGTGTTTCAACGACGGCTGGTGGCGTGGCTGGCACAAACGTGGCTGGAAAAATTCTCAGCGTCAGCCTGTTGCGAACCGCGATTTGTGGGAGCCATTTATCGAGTTGGTCATCAAACGTGGCCGAGTGGAATTTGAATGGGTCAAGGGTCATAGTGGCAATCGCATGAACGATTATGTCGATGCGCTTGCAGTGGCGCACACCCAGTTTTAGCCCGATTCGCGACTCCGCTAGGAAGTCGATGACCTGATTGCGTAGCCTGTGGGGATGGAACTTAAAGGCGTCAGCGCAATTGTCACAGGTGGAGCATCCGGTATCGGAGCAGCTTCTGTTCGTCTCCTCGCAAAAGGTGGAGCAAAGGTCGTCATCGCCGACCTTGATCGTCAGCAAGAGGTCGGCGAGGCCCTTGCTAAGGAAGTTGGCGGCGCATTTTGTGCTGTTGACGTCACCGTCACAGAGGACATCATCAACGCAGTGGAAATGGCTAAGTCCATGGGACCACTTCGCGTCTTGGTGAACTCAGCAGGTATCGGTTGGGCGCAACGCACCATCGGTAAAGACGGGTCATACGATTCGGCTGCCAACCTCGAGGCTTTTAAGAAGGTCATCGCAATTAACTTGGTCGGAACATTCGATGCAATTCGTATTGCAGCAACCGCAATGAGCCAAACAGAGCCGTTGGAAGATGGCGAGCGCGGCGCAATTGTCAATATCGCATCTGTTGCAGCATTCGATGGCCAGATTGGCCAGAACGCGTACTCAGCATCAAAGGGCGGAGTTGTCGGTATGACACTTCCAATTGCTCGTGACTTGTCAGCATCTGGTATTCGTGTGAACACTGTTGCTCCAGGACTTATTGACACGCCGATCTACGGACAAGGTGATCAGAGCGAAGCATTCAAGGCACAACTTCAAAAGGGTGTGTTGTTTCCCCAGAAGCTTGGTCGCCCAGACCAGTTGGCTTCAATGGTTCTTGAGTGCATCACGAACAGCTACATGAATGCTGAAACCATCAGAGTTGATGGTGGCATTCGTATGCCGCCTAAGTGAGTATCGTTTTTCATAACGACCCATTTACGCCGTTTGATCGGCAACCGATAACTTCGCACGATTCCCCGAGCTCCGGCTCGGGGTTTCGTCGTTCTATAGCCATTCCTGACTCGTATCTTCCTGTGCCTGCCGATGCTGCTCGGTTACGCGTTGCAGCCAGATCACTTGATATCGAACAATGGGTATCAACTCGTGATGATGACTGGTTGCACACCATTGAAATGAAGCGTGCCTTAATTGATGAACGCCGAGATGAAGTAGTGGCGTGCCTTCCTGGTGCAGAAGAAGCATGTGAAGAAGTTGCGCGAGGCGTCATGAGTTCAATCGGAGTTGCACCCACAAGTGCGCGGGGTGTTGATGCTCTTATTGAAGCAGCATTATGTGTTGCCGACGATTTATGCATCCTGATGTCTGATGCCGACGGAATGCCTCGACTTGTTGCTGCAGTGTTGTGTTCACCTGGTCGGTGGCGCCTTGCTGAAAAGATCAGCGGCACCATGGCGTCGATTCATTCGCCTGTTGCCCGGTACGACATTGACCTTGATTCACCAGTGAACGCAGTACTGAAACGATTAAATGTTGAAAAACCAATGTGGCGAACCAATTGGGGAATTAGTAACCATCCGTCACTTTTTCAACCAGATATTCCGCCGCACACGCCGGATATGGACATTGCTGACATGTGGTTTCGTACGGAATGGCAAACACTTCGTCGCTTGCCTGAGACAGGTGCGATTCTGTTCACTATTCGCACGTACGTAGAGAAGTTGAGTGACTTCATTACTCGCGACTATGCAGTAGTGCATGATGTTGGCGACATTATTAACAAGATTCCCGTAGACGTTGCCCAATACAAAAGCATTGCGCCGTATCGCGAACGAATATTCGAATACTTCAGCGCCCGTTGATTACACGGGCCGAAGTGGCTCTGCGTTGCCGTGAGGAATTTCGATTCGAATTTCATCGCTAGTGTGGATGATGCCGCCGTTAATGACGATTGCCATGATGCCAGCTCGTCGGATGGTTTCACCGCCAGGACTTTCCGACCGGAAGACCGCTAGTAATCCGTCACGGTAGGTGTTGATTTGGGCACACGGATTACGTAATCCCGTCAGTTCAATGACTGAATCTCCAATAGTCATGAGTGTTCCTGTTGGCAGCGCGTGCAGGTCAATTCCGAATGTGGTGATGTTTTCGCCCAGAGCGCCATCAGGGACGTTCTGACTATCAAGAGTTTCTCCCATCATTAGATGGACTTGTCTCAGATTTGGTTGGTCTGGATTTACGGCAACTCGAGATCGATGTTTCACTAATGATCCGCAATGGGCATCGCCCTCTACTCCGTGGCCAGTAAGCAATGTGATGGAACTTGTGGACTCTTTAGAGAATCCATGAATGGGAGAACGATGTACAGACCGAACGGTATTCATAGCTACGTGGTGTAGTCGGCGTTGATTCGAACGTATCCGTCGGTGAGGTCACAGCCCCACACGGTGGCGGTTGCTTTGCCCGTATTCAAAGACACATGGATAGTGACGTCGTCACCACGCATGTACTGACTGAGCTGAGCAAGACCTGATTCATCAACTTGAGTTGGGTACACCTCTTGTGTACCAAACCGAATAACAACTTTTTCCTGATCAATGTCTGTGTATTGACTGCATTTACCGACTGCCATAGCAACGCGACCCCAGTTTGGGTCTGCACCGTGCACGGCAGTTTTTACCAGTGGTGAGTTCACAATTGATTTGGCCACGGTCTTTGCTTGTTCAGCGTCACGAGCATTGTCAACGGTGACTTCGATGAGGGTTTCTGCACCTTCGCCATCGCGGGCGATTGCTTTTGTGAGATCAAGAAGAACAGTATGAAGTGCTTCAGTAAGTGCCGTATCGTCAACCGTTCCTGCTGCGCCACTTGCCAAGACAATTGCAGTATCACTGGTGCTGGTATCTGTATCAACTGATACGCAATTGAGTGTTTGGTTGATGACGCCTCGAAAAATGTCGTTCAATTTCTGTGGTTCAACTTTTGCATCGGTGAACACCATTGCAATAAGGGTTGCCATGTTCGGCTCAATCATGCCAACGCCCTTGGCTACGCCAACAACGCGTGCGGTGGAACCAGCGATGGTTGCGGATGAAATCTTGTGCACGGTGTCGGTGGTCATGATTCCGCGCGCCACGTCGTCTGCGTCGTTGTCTGGCAGTGGGAAAGGAAGCGATGCAATTCCGGCGCGAATGTTTTCGATGGGGTATAGGC
>JBAXUC010000011.1:0-24253 GCA_037129855.1 Actinomycetota bacterium
AGGAAGCAGAGCGTCTTTGAAATGTCATTGATGCTCGCGCCCATTGAAGCGAGTTGAGCTTTCAGGTTCACAATTGCTTGGTTGGTCTGTGCAAGGACGCCACCTTCGACAATTGCTCCGTCCTTCATTCCGAGCTGGCCGGACACGATGATCCAGTCGCCTGCGCGAACAACGGGGGTATAGGGAGGCTGCGGTGCTGCTGACATAGACCCAACCTTACGCCACGGCGCTGAGTGCGTACGATTGAATCTCATGACCCCTCTTCCTGCATACAGTCGTCGCCGATTTCTGGCACTTTCTGCCTCCCTAGGCCTTGGCGGTTTGGTTGCCGCATGTGGGGGTTCATCGTCATCCTCGAGTTCGGGCACCATCGATGGCATCTCAGGCACTCTGCAAGTCGTGAAGCGATTTCCGACAAGTGGTTTAGTGCCTGGTTCTATTCGTCTTCCTATTTCATTAGCCGACACGTCTGGGGTGTTGACGACTGACGGAAAAGTGAAGTTGCCACAGACCTTGACTGGGAAAGTCATTGACACAGCATCAGGCGATGTTGTCATTGCGTCTGTGACTGCTGACAAACATGACGCCAACATGCCAACTCCATATTGGCCATTCATTGTTGACGTGCAAAAAGTTGGTGTCTACCTTTTGATACTTGATGTGGCTCCTGGGTCAGAGATGTCATTTCAAGTTGAAGAACGCGAAAAAGCGCTGAGTCCATTAGTCGGAGATCCGTTGCCTCCTTTTGATACACCAACTGTTGATAACAATCGTGGCGTTGACCCAATCTGCACACGGCCACAAGGAACGTGCCCCTTCCACACTGTGACATTGACCGAAGCATTGAAAAGCGGCAAGCCAGTCGTGTACATAATTGGCACACCGGCGTATTGCGAAACGGGAACATGTGCGCCTGGCCTTGAAGCCCTCATTGATGTATCTAAAACAATTGGCGATGCCGCGGTTTTTGTACATGCTGACGTGTACACCGATAAAACTGCAACAACTGCTGCACCGGCATTGCAGGCATACAAACTGAAGTACGAACCATTGCTCTACATCACAGATGCAAAAGGTGTACTGGTGAACAGACTCGACGCAGTGTTCGACGTAACTGAAATGAGCAGCGCGTTGGCTGCTGCAGGAATTAGCTGAACGACTTACCGCAACCGCATGAGCGTGTTGCAGTTGGGTTTGTGATTGCGAAACCCTGTTCGTTCAAACCATCTTTGTAGTCAAGGCTTGCGCCTTCAAGCATGGGAGCTGATGCTGGGTCAACAACAACGCGCACTGCACCAAATGTGAGTGTGATGTCGTCGGTAGCAATGTCGCCATCGAAGTACATGTCGTACGAATAACCTGAGCAACCGCCGGACTTCACTGCGACGCGAAGTGCCATCTCTGATGCGCCTTCTGCTTCGAGAAGCTGGGCTACTTTGCTTGCTGCATTGTCTGTGAGAGTGATCATGGTGGACCTTTCGAAGCGGGTTCCTGTACTTCCCCAATAATAGGCACAGGGAATGGCATTAACAATACGCCAGTAGGATTAATTATGTGAGCAAGAGAGCCGTTGCAGCGCCCTCCATTGAAGAGGTCCAGAACCTGCTTCGTGCTGTCATAGACCCCGAATTAGGCGACAATATCGTCGATTTGGGCATGGCAGGGGCTATCACCATGGCTGATGGCGTCATCACGATTGGAGTAAAACTCACCATTCGTGGCTGCCCATTGCGCGCCCAAATTCAAAAAGACATCCGTTCTCGCCTTGAAGTGCACCCCTGGGTCACCAAAGTAAAGATCGACTGGGGTGAAATGACGCCCGAAGAACGCACCGAAGTCATGTCACGCGCCAGGTGGAACGCTCGCGAGAACGCCACCGATACTGCCGTGCCATTGTCTGCACGTGTTCTTGCAATTGCGAGCGGCAAAGGCGGAGTCGGTAAATCTTCCGTCACTGTGAACTTGGCAGCTGCGCTTGCAGCAGCCGGGAAAACAGTCGGAGTTCTCGACGCAGACATTTGGGGATTCTCTATCCCCCGCATGTTGGGCATGCCAGACCGTTTAGAAGCAGCAACTGTTCCAGGTCACGACAAGCCAATGATTATTCCGAATGAACGTGTCATTGGAAAGGGATTACTGAAAGTCGTGTCAACTGGAATGTTGGTGGAAGACGAAGGCACTGCACTGATGTGGCGTGGCCTCATGCTCACAAAAGCTGTCGAGCAATTTCTTAATGACGTCAATTGGGGTCATCTTGATTACTTGTTGATTGATATGCCACCGGGAACTGGTGACGTGCAAATGGGGCTTGCGCGCATGTTGCCGCGCACAGATTTATTGATTGTCACAACTCCTGCAGTGTCTGCGCAGAAGGTTGCGATTCGCGCAGCTGATATGGCACGTAGAAGCTTCTTACGCGTTGCAGGTGTTATTGAAAACATGAGCGAGTTCACATGTGATCACGGCGAGTCATACGCATTGTTCGGCACAGGTGGCGGACAAGCACTTGCTGATGAAGTGGGCGTTGAACTTCTTGGTCAAATCCCCATTGAGCCAGCAGTTGCTGCTGGTGGAGACAACGGAGAACCGCTAGTACTCACCTCATCATCTGAAGCAGCACGCATCTTTACCTCAATTGCGGCACGCATAATTGCTGACACTCCCGAAGTGGAAGACATGGCTGGCTGTTCTGCGCGCGACGAAGATGTCGTGGTCACAGTACGTCGTAGTCAGAATCCCCAGGCATAGCAATACCAATTACTCGACCATCAGAGTCGATTTTGATTTTCGGCAAAATGGTTTGTGGAGTGCCGACTTTTGCCGCTGCTGCCATCACTTCATCTGTTGTTGCATGGGGAAGTATGAACTCAATGTTGGCCCTGGTTGGAGGCATCAACATCAGATCTTTATCGTGGGCACGACGCATGGCCTCTTGAGGACTGATCCAGAAACTTTCAATGGTTTCACCATCATCATGTAGCGGTACTTGCGCTGCTGGTGCACGCGCAATGAAGAACCGAGTGTCGAAACGGCGCTTCTCGCCCATTGGTGTAATCCAGTGGCTGACATAGTGAATGTCATCCGTAGTCAAACGCAAGCCTTCAGCCACGCACAAATCAAGCAGTGCTACTGAACCATCATGAATATTGTGGCGTTCGTGATTGAAACGTGCCTCGACTTCAGGAGAATCAAAACGAACAACATCGCCAGTGTCTTCGTGGCGCGCTAGCAATACACCGGCCTCTTCGAAACACTCACGAATGCACGCAACCCAAAAAGCAAGCCCACCGCTGGCGAGACCAAGTAGTGAACTGGCGTGTGCATCAGTCAGTCCGTCACAAATTTCTGCAATTTCTTCAATGCCGTCTACGTCGTCAACTTTTCCCCCAGGGAATACAAACATTCCGCTGGCAAATGCTGCAGAGAACGTGCGGCGCAACATGAAGACTTCAATGCCGCCTGCAACTGCATCACGAATAAGCAATACGGTCGCTGCTGGTTTTATCGGCACGGTCCGCGGGTCAAATGGCTCGTCGCTGGTCTGTGGTGCGTTGCTCATTATTTGTTCTCCCCCTCAAGAGGGTCAACATCGATGACATCAAAAGATGACGCCAATGTTCCCCTGGTCTCCACGATAGGTCCCGAGTGTGTTGCGCGTATCACTGTGATCTTTGAACGACTCCTGCGTAACACGAGATTGGTAGCAAGGGCTCGCGTCGGTGGCAACAACAGCAATATGGCAAGAACATCCGAAATGAACCCAGGAGCAAGCAAGAAAACGCCGGCAGCTAGGACACATACCCCATGCACAATTTGTGTTGATGGTTCTTCCCCACGCTGAATAGCCGCGGTGAAGTCTTTGTAAACACGCATGCCTTCACGTTTTACCAACGAAGTGCCTACTGCTGAAATTGCAATGAGTAATGCCACAGTGGGCAGCAAACCCACCTGATGACCGACTTGAACAATGACGTACAACTCAATCAGTGGCAATACCACGACGAGCGAAACGACCAATAGGAACATTTTCTAGCTCTTTGACCGAGCTTCGCGATAATCCTTCGCTGCACCTTCAAGCGGCTCTACTTCCAATGTGATGCCGTCGATAGCAACGACTCGCATTTGGTCGTTATCAGCAAGTGGCGTTGCTCGGTTTGTACGTGCATGCCATTTCGCGCCATCTACCAACACAGTTCCTTCTGGATTCACAGCGCCCACTGCAACACCAACGGTGCCAAGAAGATTCTCGCGACCGATAGTTGGAGTTGCAAAGCGTGTGCGCACCATCGACGGCATACCCACAATGAACGACAATGCAACGCTGATGATGCATACAGAGAGCGATAGCCAGCCTGGTCGCATGGTGATTCCGTCAACATCTCTGAACATGGTGAACGCACCAATGATGTACGACACGAGGCCGACTCCTGTCCAGACTCGTGGTACACCCACTTGTACGTCAATTGCGAATGCCACGAACGCGGCCAAGAGAAATGCAATGCCGACACCACTCATCGACAAGGCACCAATACCCATGCAGCCGAGTATCAGACAAACAGCACCAACAAAGGCTGCGATACCAATGCCGGCAGTAAAGAACTCAAAGAGCAACAGTGCAAGCCCAATTGTGACCAGAAGAAGTGCGGATGGCGGGCTTGCAACTGTGTGCAACAAGCGAGGCATAAGACCGAGTTTGAAGAAGCGAACTGTGGTTGCTTCGCGTGTGACTTGCCCTTTTGCATCTAATGCATCAGACACGGTGTCAAGAGTGACAGAGCGAACGGTAAGTCCATCGAGTGCATACAACATGTTGCGTAAAACAGGAACACCGCGGTCATCTGTAGAAAACTTCAGAACTTTTTGTTCGCGTGCATCAAGAAAACCCAAAGAGCCAGCTTGCAATTTTTCATCTGCAGCACCAAACGTCACTTGACTGCCGTTCACAGACAACATTGCGCCGGTGCGTCCAATGCGTGCGCCGGGTGCCATTGCTGTCACGTCAGCTACTGCCAACATCTGTGCAGGCAATCCGTATGCGCGGGCTCCACTTGGTCCCACCCAAATTGCGACAGGAATTTTTGATGCTGAAATTGCAGTAAGAACTTCGGTCATCCGATCGCGCCCGACAACAGCACCTTGTGTGTTCAGTTGAAAAATGACCGCCTGTGCGCCGTTGTTCTGTGAGCGAACAATTGCTTTCTCAATGGAGTCCGCCACGATGCTGTCGATGAGCCCACTGACTTCCACCACATCAACGGGGGCAAGTTTCGCTGTGTTGTCAGCTGCGCTTGCACCCTGGCCTGTCATCAAGCTGAGCGCTGGCCCAGCAATAACAAGTGCCAGTCCGCACATGATGCGTCTTTTTGCGCCTACCCTCAATGGTCTCTCCTTCGTTATGGAACTACACCCTTTTTTCACGGCACAGCGTGTCCTAATTGTCGCTGGTAAAGGCGGCGTTGGGAAATCGACCGTTGCCGCCTCCCTTGCCCAGCTCTCGGCCCGTAGTGGATTTCGCACCCTGTTGATCACTTTGGATGAGCCGGCGAACGGACTAACGCCCCATGAACTACTCGAGCACATCACCGTCAGCCCGGGCAGGGCATTGGCTGATTATCTTGCTACCAAAGGGTTAGGGCTAATTTCCCGCCAATTAGCGCGCTCGGGAATCATGGAATTGGTTGCCACCACGGCGCCTGGACTCGACGATCTTTTGGTCCTGGGGCGCATCAAAGCGTTCGAGCACGAGCGCCCAACTGACGTGATCATTGTGGATGGGCCAGCGGCCGGACATGCACTCGATTTAGTGCGAGCCCCCGTGCAATTGAAGCGAGCCATTGGGTCAGGGCCAATCAGTCAACAAGCTGACGAGGTACTCACCATGCTCAGTGACTCAGCTCGGTGCAAGGTGATGTTGGTGACAACTGCTGCCATCACACCCGTTACCGAAACGTGTGAAGCAGCTGATGAACTGATGGATAAAGCACACATTGCACTTGCCCCCATCGTTGTCAATAAATGCAATCCTGCTGTCCCCCGTGTTGACGAAGCAATTCTTCTTCCATCAACTCGCGAGGCGTATCACTACTTGTCACTTCGCGCTGAAGCTCAATCAGAAGCAATCGGTGTGCTCACCGATTCTCTCGAACAACCACAGTTACATCTGATACAGCATCACAGTGACGGAACTGATCTCATCAATGCAATCGCAGATGATCTTGAACATGTGATTCGAAATTTGCCATGAGCACACAACCAGTTATTGACATGTGCATGTCTACTCGTGTCATCGTTACATGTGGAACGGGTGGTGTTGGGAAAACAAGTGTTGCAGCGGCACTCGGATTTGAAGTTGCCCAACAAGGTAAGCGTGCCATTGTGATCACCATTGACCCAGCGCGCAGGCTCGCCGATGCAATCGGCCTTGGTGAAGGCACAGGGAACGAAATTCAACGAGTTCCCCTTGATGCAACTGGTGAATTATGGGTCACCATGCTTGATGTTCAGGAGACTTTCGATTCGTTAGTTCGTGACACATCACCAACACCTGAACGCGCAAAAGAAGTAATGGACAATTCCTTCTACCGCAGTTTGTCTCGATCATTATCCGGCACCCGTGACTACATGGCTGCAGAACGGTTGTATGACCTATGTGAAGACCAGCGCTTTGATGTCATCATCGTTGATACTCCGCCATCGCGTAATGCTCTTGATTTTCTAGAGTCACCAGAACGGCTCGCGCGATTCTTAAAACATCCAATCGTCAAGTTCTTAGTTGCACCAAGTCGAGGTGGGTTTCGTTTAGTCAATGCGGCAATGCAGCCAGTGTTCAAAGCAATCTCAACTGTTGTCGGTGGAGACACTCTTACGGGCACAGCAGCATTCCTACGAGCATTCGATGGAATGGAAGAAGAATTCTCTCGTCGCGCACTTGTGGTGGCAGACATACTTCGCAGCTCAGTGAGTTCATTTGTCATAGTGACGGCTCCATCTCCTGATGCATTGACCGAAGCGAATCATTTTGTCTCAGAACTTTCTCGCCTCGGCATTACGTTGCGGCTCATCGTCGCCAATCGCATGCCGCCGCACTTTGGCTCTCTCGCCGCAACTGAAGAACACTCGATGGCGCAATCTCAATCAGGAGACCTTGCGCGCGTACATGAACTCATCGCTGGTCTTCATGACGATGCTGACAGAGCAGATTCAGACATTCAGGCCTTCATTCAGAGAACTTCCGTGGCATTTCCCGCAGTTTCGATTGCATTTGCTACGGAATTGGCAACAGACATTCACGACATGGACTCCATTGGCGCTTTGGCGCAGCAACTGGCAGCACCACCCTCACAGCAGTAAAGTCATCTTGTGCATATTTTGATCGCAACAGACGCCCAATGGGTCCTCAATGAAATACAGGCCGTATTGGGTTCTTCCTCCACCACTATTCAAGTAGTGACAAATGGTCGTCTTGTTTCGCCTGCAGTTGCCGAGCGCACGCCAGATATTGCAATCCTTGATATGCAAGTAGGCAGCATGGGCGGCATGGCAATCACGATGGACCTTCGCCTAGATCATTCCAGTGGCGCTTTACCAAATGTCCCCATCTTGATGTTGCTCGACCGTGAAGCAGACGTTCATATGGCACGCCGTAGTGGTGCTAACGGTTGGATCATCAAGCCACTTGATGCATTGCGCCTACGCAAAGCTGTCAACGCAATCGTTGCAGGTGGTTGTTACGCAGAGGGCGTTCCCGTGCCTGAAGCAATTATCGAAGAAGTCGTTGCTTCTGTTGATGAATCTGCTGAGCCAGCAGCAGAATTACTTAATCAGTAATTCAGCAATTTGTACTGCGTTCAACGCAGCACCTTTACGCAAGTTGTCGTTCGACAAGAACAACGCAAGCCCACAATTGTTCGCAACTGTTTCGTCTTGACGCACACGACCCACATAGCTGGGGTCTTTACCTGCTGCTAGTAACGGTGTTGGAATATCAACTAGTGATACCCCTTGCGCATTCGACAAAATTTCATTTGCCCGCACTGCAGTTATTGGGCGAGAGAATTCAACATTAATTGACATGGAATGTCCGGTGAAGACTGGCACACGCACACATGTGCCTGACACCAAAAGGCCAGGGATTTCAAGAATCTTGCGACTTTCAAAACGCAATTTCTTTTCTTCATCTGTTTCAAAAAGTCCATCTTCAACAAGTGAGCCAGCAAATGGCAACACGTTGTAAGCAATAGGTCGGGCAAATTTCTTTGGTGCAGGCGATGCAACCGCGTTGCCATCAAATGTGAGGCCTGCAGCTTTGTCATACATTGCGCGAGATTGTTCATCGAGTTCATCAACACCAGCAAGACCAGCGCCGCTGACTGCCTGATACGTACTTGCAATCAGTTTCAGCAACCCTGCTTCATCATGCAATGGCTTCAACACCGGCATTGCAGCCATGGTGGTGCAGTTCGGGTTCGCAATGATTCCCTTAGGTGTGTTGTGCGCAAGATGTCCGTTTACTTCGCTGACAACTAGTGGCACTTCAGGGTCCATACGGAACGCGCTGGAGTTATCAATAACAATGACTCCGGCAGCAGCAAACCGTGGCGCTAATTCGCGTGATGATGTTGCGCCGGAAGAGAACAAGGCAATGTCCAGGCCAGATGGGTCTGCAACCGCGGCATCTTCCACGGTGATGTGTCCGCCGGCCCACGGCAATGTGGTTCCTGCAGATCGTGACGAGGCAAAGAACCGCAGTTCAGTGATGGGAAAATTCCGTTCGGCCAAAAGGGTACGCATGACGCTTCCTACTTGACCTGTTGCTCCGACTACTCCTACACGCATGGGACTTGAGGCTAATGGCTCCGAGCGACCAGCCACCAGTGACTTTTATTAGCAACGTCTAGATCGCGTTGCACCACGGTGTTTCCTTTGTATGAAACGGGCTGATGCGGCTTACCGGGGTGATGCAAAATGGCCACATCTTCAAGCTCTATGCCCGATGCTTCAAGCATGCTGAGGACCCTTTTCGGATCGAGGCGATTGGCCTGCCAGCCAAAGCGAGTTGACCAGCGCCACTGCGATAACCGAGACCCGACAACAGGAATACGCCACAACTGGCGCATCACGCCACCGGCTGGGACGAGCAATAAATCGGCAGGTACCCAGGTGCGGTAATTCAGCGCCACATACCCGCCTGGCTTAACGATACGAAACGCTTCGCTGGTGAGACCAAGAGCATCACTGGCTTTGCAGTGCTGCAACGTGATGTATGAAAAGACTGCATCAATGGAAGAGTCATCAACCGCAATGGAGCTGCCGTCAGCAATATGCACCGTGCGTAGCGCACCGACACGACCAAACCGAGAAACTGTCTCACGGCAACGTTCTAAGAACGCAGCATCAACATCAGTGGCAATAGTGACAGCAAACTTGCGCGAGAACGCAGACGTCATTCGTCCGATGCCAGAACCAATTTCCAACATGGTTGCACCAGATGCAAATGAATTCCATCCGAGACGATCGAGATAGATATCAACTTCTACATCGCCAGTGTGAACAAATTCTTCAAGAGTGAGTGTTGCACCAGTTTGATTATTGAACACCCAACCTGTATCGCGCACTACCTCGTCAGCATTGCGGCGCATCTCTGCACGCGTACCGGCTGCACGCCACGGAATCAGTTGTCGACGTGCGGTCACCATCTGCAGAGTCTTACAGGCGTTCTACTTGCGCTCGGGTAATGGCGCCGAATAGGCCGAACCCGAGTCAAGACCAAAAGCTGTATGCAGTGATCGAACAGCAGATTCCATATCTTTTGCAGCAATAACCACAGACACACGAATAGTGCTGGTGGAGATCATATGAATGTTGATGTTGTTGTCCGCAAGAACACGGAACATCTTTGCAGCAACACCAGGACTGGTTTTCATGCCAGCACCCACCAAGGACACTTTTGCAATTTCAGAGTTGTGCGTGACGCCACTCGCTCCGATTTCTGAAGAAACTCGCGACACGATGTCTTCAGCCACTTTCATATCTGCCTTTGGAACAGTAAAAGAAATGTCAGTAAGACCATCTTTCGACGTGTTCTGCACGATCATGTCGACGTTGATATTTGAGTTAGCGAGGCTTTCAAACAACGCTGCAGAAATTCCCGGCTTGTCTGGCACACCAACAATGGTGACTTTGGATTCACTGGCATCGTGTACGACACCAGAGATGATGGGCGCTTCCATTGAGCTGTCTCCTTGTGATTTTTCGTCGCTAACCCATGTGCCGTGTTCCCAGGTGAAACTGGAACGCACATGAATCGGAACGTTGTGATTACGGGCAAATTCAACTGAACGCAGCGCAAGAACTTTGCTGCCGCTACCAGCCATCTCAAGCATCTCTTCAAATTGCAAACGACCAAGCTTGCGCGCCTGAGGCACGATGCGAGGGTCTGCTGTAAAGATGCCGGTGACATCGGTGTAGATCTCACACACATCTGCATTTAAGGCAGCAGCTAACGCAACAGCAGTGGTGTCGCTTCCGCCTCGGCCCAATGTGGTGATTTCTTTATCTGTTGAGACTCCTTGGAAACCGGCAACGACCACAACCTTGCCTTCGGCAAGTGCTTCACGAACCCGGTCGCCCTTGATTTCTGAGATTTTGGCCTTGGTGTGCACGGTGTCTGTGATGATGCCGGCCTGAGAACCAGTGAAGCTGACGGCCTCGACACCAATGCCAGCAAGGGCTATGCACAAAAGAGACATCGAAATACGCTCGCCAGTGGTGAGAAGCATGTCCATTTCTCGGCCTGGAAGCACGTCTGAGACTTGATTAGCAAGAGACAGCAGGTTGTCAGTGGTTTTACCCATGGCAGAGACCACCACGACGACATCATTGCCGTGGCGCTTCGTAAAGGCCACATGGTCAGCGACGGACTTAATACGGTCCGGATCGGCGACCGATGTGCCTCCATATTTTTGAACTACTAGTCCCACCATTTTTAAGGTTACCCGTACGCCAGTAACCTAAGACCTTCATGGGTACAGATAAAAGAGCTCGCCAAAAAGCCAACCGGGACCGCGCCCGCCAAGAGCGCATCCGCAAACAGAAAATGACCAAAGTCCGCAAGCGCGGCCTTCTTCTCGGCCTCGGAATTCCGGCCATCATCGCCGTGCTCTTCGGAGTGTCGAACTATGTGATGAAAGATTCCCCATCTGACACAGCTGTCGATGCATTTTTGAGTACCGCACCTCAGCCAAGTGAAACAGTTCCCGGTCGCCAAATCACTGGCAAGACTCCATGCCCAAAGACCGATGGCACAGAAGCACGCGCCACCATTTTCGAACAAGCCCCATCAATGTGTATTGACCCAGCGAAGTCATATACAGCTACTTTCAATACATCGGAAGGCGTCATCGAGGTTGCGCTTGATACCAAAGAGACCCCATCAACAGTGAATAACTTCGTCACGTTGTCTCGTTACGGCTATTACGACACGTCATTCATCTTTCGTACCGATGTATCGCTTGACATCATTCAGGGTGGCGGTTCAAACAACACTGATGGTCCTGGCTACACAATCAAAGATGAAGGCACCGGCTTTAAGTATGCAGAAGGCGACCTTGTCATGGCGCGTAGTTCGGGCGCCGACTCTGGCGGTGGACAGTTCTTCTTCGTCACTGGTCCGAAGGCATCAGTTCTTGACGGTCAAGGCACGTACGTCACCTTCGGCAAAATCACGAAGGGTCTCGATGTCGCTCAGGCGATCCTGGCATTGAACTCCGGCGAGGGCGACCTCGGCGGTGCTCCAAGCAAGCCAGTCAAAATCGACACCCTCGTCATCACCGAGAAATAGGCAATCTGGGCGTCGTAGCCCGCAATTACTCATTTCTGGGGTGCGGTTGTTACCGTGTTTTCCATGTCTGAAACGAATATCTCAAAAGTTGGAATCTGTGGCTCCGGAATCATGGGCTCAGGCCTTGCCGAAGTAGCTGCAAAAGCTGGGTACACAGTCGTCGTACGTTCACGCAGTGCTGCAAGCGCACAAGCCATGATCACGTCCATTGAAAAGGGACTCGAGAAACAAGTCTCACGCGAGAAGATCACCGCAGAAGATAAGGCAGCGATTCTTGGTCGCTTGTCTGCAACAGACAAAATTTCTGATCTTGCTGATTGCGATCTCGTCATCGAATCTGTTGTTGAAGATCTTGCAGTGAAGAAGGCCTTGTTCATTGAACTCGACAAGGCTGTCAAGCCAAGTGCAATTCTTGCAACAAACACCAGCACATTGCCTGTTGTCGAAATGGCAATGGCCACTGGTCGCCCAGACAAAGTGTGCGGAATTCACTTCTTCAACCCAGCTACTGCAATGCCTTTGGTCGAAGTTGTTCATCCGATCACTGCATCAGATGACACCATCGCAGCTGCAAACACTTTCACTGCAAAGTGTGGCAAGAGCGGCGTTCAGGTAAAAGATCGTGCTGGCTTCATCGTGAACGCGTTGCTGTTCCCTTACCTCAACAATGCAATTCGTATTTGGGAAACAGGCACAGCCTCAATGGAAGACATCGATACAGCAATGAAAGGTGGCTGCAATTTCCCAATGGGTCCATTCGCGCTGCTTGACCTTGTTGGTCTTGATACATCGTTGTCAATCCTTGAAGCGCTCTATGCAGAATTCGCTGATGCGAACTACGCCGCAGTTCCAACTCTTCGCCGCCTTGTTGCAGCAGGAAAATTGGGACGCAAGAGCGGTGAAGGTTTCTACACCTACTAATCAGGTCAGTAGCAACTAATGCAGCCACCTACCGGATGTCGGTGGTATTTCTTGCCGCAATCTGAATGGCCAGACGACGAAGTCGTCGCCATTGGTGCCGACTTAGAACCTGACACGGTTCTCTATGCGTACGCGCACGGAATGTTTCCGATGTACGTGGACAAGAAAAGCAGAACGCTCGGCTGGTGGTCGCCTCTTGAACGGGGCGTGATCCCGCTTGATGGTTTTCGTATCACACGGTCGTTACGCAACAGTGCTCAACAATTTGTGTGCACTGTCAATGTTGCATTTGTTCGAGTAATGCAGGAATGTGCGTCGGCACGAACCGACGGCAACTGGATCAACCAGGAATTCATTGACGCGTACACGCACTTGCACCAGTTGGGTCACGCCCACAGTGTTGAGGTGTGGAACAAAAAGGGCGAACTTGTCGGCGGCCTCTACGGCCTGCGCATCAACGGACTCTTTGCCGGCGAATCAATGTTCCACCGCGAGACAGACGCATCGAAGGTGGCACTGATGCACCTCGTGGACCTCATGAATCTTGACGGTATGAAACTGCTCGACACCCAGTGGAACACGGACCACCTGGCATCACTTGGCTGTATGTCCGTGGCTCGGGCTGATTACCTGGCGCTTTTGGCCACAGCCATTGAGCCGTAGGCCCTTTTCGTAGAGAATTGGCGAATACATCGCCATACTTGAGGCGTGACTGACGCCAATACTCCTCGTCGCGACGACCCATGGTTGATGCGAACCTATTCCGGCCATTCCACTGCTGCGGCATCGAATGAGTTGTACCGCACCAACTTGGCTAAAGGTCAGACAGGGTTGTCCATTGCCTTCGATCTTCCTACACAAACTGGGTACGACCCAGACCATGTTCTTGCAAACGGTGAAGTTGGAAAAGTAGGCGTACCCGTTGCGCATCTCGGACACATGCGCACCCTTCTTCATTCGATTCCTCCAGCAAAGATGAACACGTCGATGACCATCAATGCACCAGCTGCATGGATGCTTGCGTTGTACGTTGCCAATGCACGTGAACAAGGAGTAACCGATACAGAACTTCGCGGCACAACGCAGAACGACATCGTGAAGGAATACTTGTCACGCGGTACGTACATCTTCCCTCCAGCTCCTTCAAAGCGACTGATTGTCGACATGGTTGCATGGTGCGCACATAACGCACCGAAGTGGAACCCAATGAACGTCTGCTCGTACCACTTACAAGAAGTTGGTGCTACGCCCGTACAAGAGATTGCATACTCACTCGCGAACGCAATTGACATTCTTGATGCAGTACGCGCAAGCGGACAAGTTGACGAAGCACAGTTCGACCAAGTATTCGGTTCCATTTCTTTCTTCGTGAACGCCGGAATTCGTTTTGTTGAAGAAGTATGCAAGATGCGTGCATTCACAGAACTGTGGGATCGCATTGGTCGCGAGCGCTACGGAGTGAAAGATGCAAAAGCACGTCGCTTCCGTTATGGCGTTCAAGTGAACTCACTTGGCCTCACTGAAGCACAGCCAGAGAACAATGTGCAGCGAATTGTGTTGGAAATGCTTGCTGTAACACTCTCAAAGAAAGCACGTGCCCGCAGTGTGCAGTTGCCTGCCTGGAACGAAGCACTCGGTTTGCCACGCCCGTGGGATCAGCAGTGGTCGCTTCGCATGCAGCAAGTTCTTGCGTTCGAATCAGACCTTCTTGAATATGATGACATTTTTGATGGTTCAACTGTTATTGAAGGACGTACAAAAGAATTGTGCACCGAAGCATGGGACGAATTGCAAGATGTTCTGTCGCTCGGCGGAGCGTTCAATGCAGTAGACGAACTCAAGGGCCGTCTTGTCCGTTCGATGGCTGCTCGTACACGCCGAATTGAAAATGGCGAACAAACTGTTGTTGGCGTGAACTCTTATGTTGAATCTGCCGAAAGCCCATTAGGCGGAACAGACAACATCATGGTGGTTGACCCAGCAGTGGAAGCTGAACTGATCGCAGACGTCAACGCATGGCGCACCTCGCGAGACAACGCGCGCGTTGAAGCTGCGCTTGCACACCTACGTAGTGCTGCTGAAACTGACGAGAACATCATGGAAGCATCAATTGAGTTAGCAATTGCTGGTGGCACCACCGGCGAATGGTCACAAGTTCTCCGCGATGTCTTCGGTGAATTCCGCGCACCTACTGGTGTTGCAGCAGCAGTTGGCCGACGCACCAATGCACTCGCTGCAGTTGCCGAATACGTTCGCACTATTCCTGGTGGCCCACCACGTTTCCTTGTTGCAAAGCCTGGCCTTGACGGTCATTCAAGTGGAGCAGAACAAATTGCAGTGGCTGCTCGCGATGCTGGCATGGAAGTTGTGTATAGCGGTATTCGTCTCACTCCGGCACAAATTGCCGCAAGTGCCCGCGACGAAGACCCTGATGTTGTAGGCCTTTCCATCTTGTCTGGCTCGCACATGAAGCTGGTGCCTGACGTTGTTGCTCGCTTGCGTGCCGAGGGCTGTGATGCTCCGGTCATTGTCGGCGGCATCATTCCGGAAGAAGACCGAGAATGGCTCACCAGCCACGGAGTCGCTGCTGTGTACACGCCAAAAGACTTCGACATTGCACGAATCATGCAAGAAGTGGCCGAACTAGCCGCCGCACATCGTAATTAATTAGCCAAAAGGGGAATCTCAGCGCAGAAGCGTTGGTTAACTAGGGCTATGAGCATTTACGCAACATCTATCTCCACCCTTGACGGCCAGCCCAATGCATTGGCAAATGCTGCTGGCAAAGTGACATTGGTTGTCAACGTCGCAAGCAAGTGCGGACTCACTCCGCAATACGAACAGCTCGAAGCGCTTCAGAAGCAGTACTCAGCACAAGGTTTCACAGTCGTCGGAGTTCCGTGCAACCAGTTCATGGGTCAAGAGCCCGGAACATCTGAAGAGATTCAAACTTTCTGCAGCACCACATACGGAGTCACTTTCCCACTGACAGAAAAAATTGACGTCAACGGCGATGCACGCCACGCGCTGTACTCAGCTCTCACACCTGTTGCAGATGCTGAAGGTGTTGATGGCGACATTCGCTGGAACTTCGAAAAGTTTCTTGTGAACCGTGATGGTGCAGTTGTTGCACGCTTTCACCCAAAGACAGCACCTGATGCACCCGAAGTAATTTCGGCCATCGAATCAGCTCTGTAAAAATCAATCTTCAAGAAGGGCGCTAAGGCCCCCAAAACGAATGATTCGAAATTCTTCGGCAGCATCAATTTCGTAACGTGCGCCTGTTCCTTGCGAACCACGCCGTATGAACAGATCAATCATTCGTGAAGGATCTCCCGTACGAAGTGCATCCTCAGCGAGTGGTATTTTCTTTCCAGCTGTACGTGCTTGAATCACTAATTGGTTTGCATAGTTCAACATCATTGTCACGTGGCATTGAGCTGCGCGTACCTTTTTATCTAGGACTGATGAAACATCTACAACATGAGTTATCTCTGTCAGCCTTCGCCCGAAGTACCACCGCTCAAAACATCCGTGTGGCTGAAGTCCATCGTCAAAGTGCTCAGGGTGATGCAGATCGAACTGACTTGTCCAGAACGCTTCATTGCATGCTTTCGCAACTACTAGATGATCTTCGTTATCTTCGCCGTACATTGAGAAGGGATCAAAACTCACGAGTGCATACGGTTTATATGTACGAATCATTCGAATGATTTTCTCGCGCAGTGCGACTTCACTGACATCACCTAAGACATCTGTGTTGTAGCCCAATTCAACAATTTCACTGATTCCCAATACTGACGCTGCTGCCTGAAACTGTTCCGTGTTCTTCTCTACTGTCTGTGCTTCTGTTAATCCATGTGAGTCCCAGCGATCATCAGTGACTCGCACACAGACAACTTTCCAACCCATTTCAGTCCACAATGCAATGGTTCCTCCGAGAAAGAAAGCCGGATCATCCGCATGAGGAGACACGAGAAGAATTGTGCGACCCTCGCCTTTTTCAATCTTCATCGTTTCAATTTGCACAGTGTGATTGTAAACCCAGTGAAACTGCTCAATCGCTACTGAGTTAGACTTTCAACCATGGAAAAGCTCGGTATTAACGGCGGCACACCTGTTCGCACAATGCCTTTTCCACTCTGGCCTGACTTTGATGACACAGAACGTCAATTGATTCTTGAAGTTCTTGACAGTCGTCAGTGGTGGGCAACTCAAGGAACCAAAGTTAAAGAGTTTGAAAAGCAGTGGGGAGACTTCCACGGCACCGGCCCTGCGATTGCAGTAACAAATGGATCTCATACTCTTGAACTCGCACTCTTGGCACTCGATGTTGGTGCAGGAGACGAAGTGATTGTTCCGAACTGGACATTCGTCGCTACAGCGTCGGCTGTATTGATGGTGAACGCCATACCGGTTTTGGTTGATGTGGAATTGGGTACTGGCTGTATTGACCCGGTGGCTGTCGAGGCAGCAATAACTCCAAGAACACGAGCCGTGATTGCGGTACATATTGCTGGACACCCATCTGACATGGATGCGCTATCAAAGATTTGTAAGAAACACGGGTTGGCACTAATTGAAGATTGTGCGCACGCGCATGGAAGTTCATGGAATAACAAACCAGTGGGGACTCTCGGTGATGCCGGCTCCTATTCTTTTCAATCTTCAAAACTCATGACTGGTGGTGAGGGCGGCGCAGTCATTGCAAAAGACCCGGCCGTCGCTGCGAAGGTTCGTTCATTCTCAGACTGTGGCAGACGCCCAGGTGAATGGTTTTACAGTCATTACGCACTTGGTGGAAATTACAGAATGACGGAATGGCAAGGGGCCATTCTGCTGGCACAACTTGGCCGCTTTGGCGCACAACAAAACGTTCGTGCAAGTAATGCAAATCTTTTGAATGACGAACTAGCACGTATTCCTGGTGTTCACCCGCAGTCGCGAGATCCGCGGTGCACATCGCAGGGTAATTACTGTTATGTCGTTCGCATAGACGAAGAAGAGTTTGGTGCCTCTCGTGAAATGGTCCGTATGGCCCTTCTTGCTGAAGGCATCAGCCTGACCATGTCATACCCAACAATTAATTCACTTGATTTGTTTACTGACCCGAACGGATTTTTGCCCCGAGTGAAGTCTCGAGAAGGAATGCAAGATTTTGCGAATCTGTCTATGCCTGTTTCCCAACGACTAGCTGATGAGACACTATGGTTCACCACCTCAGTCTTGATGGGCTCAAGTGACGACACAAGGGATGTTGTGACTGCAGTAGAGAAAGTACAACGACTTTCCCACACTCTTAATTCTAGGAAATAGAAGTGGATAACGACTTCACTCCAACTATTTCAGTTCATGAAATGTCAATTCAAGAATTGTTTAGCCAAATCAGTGATGTAACTGTTGTTTACAATGATCCTCCGTGGACTGAACTCTCACTCGTTCTACCGACTCCTGCACAATCAGTTTCAGCATGGAATATGGACCTTGAATACTTAGAGAAAACAGCTTCCTCGATGCATGTTTCCTCAACAGTTGTTGGCGTTGGTGGTGGGACCGCACTCGACACAGCGAAATTTTTGGCATGGAAGCACGGAGCAACTCTGATACAGGTACCGACCATCACCAGTGTTGATGCTGGTTTTACAGATGCAATCGGTGTACGCGTAAATGGAAATGTTCAATATGTCGGAAAAATCATGCCGAAGATGGTTGTTCTCGACATCCCACTTATTCGAAGCGCGCCAAAACATCTGAATCGCGCTGGTGTTGGCGACATACTCTCCTGCCATACGGGGCTCTTCGACTGGAAACTTGCACTTGAGGCAAATCGAGAAGACCGATGGAACGACAGCCTCTATGCATTAGGTAATTCATTACTCAATGAACTCGAGGCCGCAATCAGTGATATCGGTGCAGTCACTGAATCCGGAGTCCGATTCGTAGCTGACGCGTATCGGCGAATCGGAGCAGCGTGCGCAATCGCTGGGCACAGTCGCTTTGAAGAAGGTTCTGAACACTTCTTGATCTACGCGCTGGAACACCTAACCGGAGACCACTACGTGCACGGTGAAGTTGTAGCTATGGGAGTCGCTGCCATGGCTTCAGTACAAGAGAACGACGTTGATCGAATTCGAAACATCATTTCTCTTTCTGGAGTGCGTGCCAATCCTCATGACATCGGAATTAGCCAACAACAATTTTTCGACACGCTCAAATCTCTCGCAGAATACACGTCTAGAGAAAAGCTTGACTATTCGATAGTCGACACACATGACATCACTGAATCCGATATTTCTACAGCGTGGAATACAGTCACTTCCTTGCCAAGAGTAAACATATGACGAATCCAGAGATTGTGACTCTCGGTTACGGATTTATTGCTGACATGCACATAAAGGCCGCCCGCGAAGTTGGTGTCACCACAGTGGGAATCTCGGGCCACAACGGTGACAAAGCGCTCGAATTTGCCCAAAAGAATGACATTCCATATTCCACTGATGATTGGAAACATCTCATCGATACAACAACTGCTGATCTAGTGGTTGTGTGCACGCCTAATTATTTGCACTTCGAACAAACCATTTATGCACTCCAGCAAGGCAAGAACGTTCTTGTTGAAAAACCAGCAGCAATGACCACAACTCAAATGCTCGAGATGATGGCAGTTGCTCGTTCGCAAGACAAACTCCTTGCTGTTGGCCACATGTGGCGCTACCACCCAGATGTCATTGCATTGCGCGATGTGATTCGCAAGGGAGACCTTGGCACCATTGTTCGCACGCATGGTTATGGCGTTCATGCACACTGGGGACCTGCAGGATGGTTTGTTGACAAGGCTCTTGCTGGCGGTGGAGCACTTATTGATATGGGAATTCATGCAATAGACACAGCGCGTTTTCTACTTGGCGATCCCCAACCAGTTCGCGTGCAAGCAACTCTCGGATTTGGAAAATACGGTGACTACGACGTCGATGACGATGGCATCGTGACAGTGGACTGGGATAACGGCGTTTGCTCCATTATTGAATCAGGTTGGTGGCAACCAAAGCTTCGTGGGCTTGAGGCAGAAACAGAAGTAATGGGAACAGCCGGATTCCGCAAGATTTGGCCAGACATGCCGCCTGTACCTAAGGGATACAACCACTGTGAGACCGAAATGTATGCGCGTCAGATGCAAGACGTTGTCACATGTATTTCTTCAGGTGCGACACCTGCATGTTCTGCTGAGGTGGGATTTACAGCGCTCGATATTGTCGAGAAGGCTTACAAGGCAGCAGGCGCCTAAAGAATTCCGGCCATTATTTTTGAGCCGTACTCTAAGACACGGTCAATCTCTCCGGGCGCAACTCCGGCAGTAACAGTTTCATACCGCTCGTCACCACCTGCTTCGTCAAAATGTTCTTGCATAGGTAAATACCGATAGCTCGTATTTGCTAGTCCAATGACAAAAGCTCGATCAGACTGAACCAATTCACTCCATCGACGTCCAAGTGCAACAAGAACTTCACCGGGCATTGCTAAGAATCTAAGGGTGTCGATTACCAATACCTGAATAGGGAAATTGATAGGTGTCGAAGGCGTAGGACGGGCTTTACGCGCGGTCAGGCCTAGGTAGTAACAACAAGCGATCATGATGCGTCGCATTTCGCTCTCAGACATGTCAAGAGAAATGACCACATGTGAGGCAGCTGCCCAAAGCTGTGACATCGGAACCGTCGTTTGGAAATCGGCACCAAGAAACTCTTTCAAGTCAGCAATACTTTTGGCTAAGCGAATTTCGGCAGCGCTTTCATCTAGTCCTCCATTATTTGGCAACAATTCCAAAGTTGAAGACTGCATACCGAGAAGACCATCATCAACAGCTGAAGGATGGTCAGATAAGTCAGTCATGATGCCGATTACTGCTTCCGCAAGTTGTGCGCCAATTTTTTGGGTGTCTTCGAAAGAACTGTTGCAATAACCCCGAGGATCTAATGCATCCCGCTGAGGCGATGTTGTCGGGACAATGTCACCTTCAGTTGTATTGATGAAGAGTGGGGTTACTCCGGGCATGACTTTTCTAATAAAGCGCTTTGCTTCTCCGGGGTAATCCGCCGACACTTCCGGGTTGTCCCAACCCATGGTTGTTGGATGGCATCCACTACCAAATAGAACTGCAAACGGGGAATCGGTCTGAGAGTCGATAGCCAACAGAACGGGAATACGTGTATCTACTTCTTGAACATCGTTCGGTTTCCAGCGATTAAATCCAATGCGAGCATTGCCATAACCGCTCACGAGACGTGCTGGTCGTCGTGAATGAAAGGCTTCAATGCCTGCTTTGATAAGGGCATCAGTGAGTTGCTGAGAAAACTGTTGTACTCCAATTGCTGACCCAGACGGGTCATATGGCACAGGGGCTGAATGAGTATGTGATGCAGCCAGCAGTATTCGGTTGGAGTCAATACCAGTTGCTAGATGAATCTGCTCAACAACTTCCTTTGTTACCGGAGCTGCCATTGCAATGAGATCTGCAGTAATGACCAACAACGGATTATCGTCACCAATACAAAGTGCAACAGTTTCTATGGCATCGTGAACAGACTCAGACGGTGTAATTCTCTGACCAAAGCCGCCAAGCATGACTGGATATGACGGCGTGATATCAACTGATGCGACACCAACAAATGTTGTAATCATGTTTCCCCCGAGTAAGCCTCAGTAGCGAAACTAAGCCTTTTCGGCAGCAACAAACGAGTCGAGCGCGGTTCCGCTCTCAAGACTTGTAATCAACGCATAACGCGGGAAGTCATGATTGTGAACAACAACGTGCCACAACCGTTGTGTATCAACAAGAAATCGAGAACCTTTATGTAACGGCACACGCCGTTCTGTTGCCCGGTCTGGCAAGCCATCTGGACCATTGTCCATCAGCAACATATAGCTATCGGGGCTGTCAGTCAGTTCCATCCACGTGCGAACAACCCAACCTTCATTGTCTGGATTAAAGCGATTGTTGTCATCACGGTGAATGTTGCGCAAAGCCTGCTCGTGATTTTGTGGCTCCAACTTGATGATGCGCACGCGACCGAAATTTGCACCAATGGAATCAACGTATTTCTTCAATGTTGGAGCTGATGATGCATTCGAAGTCCACAGTGCGTCTTTGTCAGTTTTGCCCTTGTCCCAAAAACCGCGACAGTCAAGTTCACCGTCAGCTGATGCAAGTGGTGCAAAGTTTGTGTCGCCACCACTTTTCCAATCCATGTACTCAAGTGATTCCCATTCAGAAGTAGGAACATCAAACGGCGCATCACGTAATACAACAAAACCGGTTTCAGCTAAACAGTCGAGACGAACATGCGGAGTCTGCAATGGAATTGCAACGGACCAGTGTTCTTGTGTTGGCCAGAATGCTGTGCTCATGAGTTCATTGTACGGAGTTGTGAGTACTGAATGGAAGGACCAATGTCATGGTTGCATGGTGGTAGTTGCGCCTATCGGCACAAAACCCGTAGCTGGAGGTAGTAACAGCACAGTTCCTGCATCAACACGATCAGGATTTTTTATCTTGTTTAGCGCGACAAGTGCAGGCGCACTGATTTTCAGTTTTTCGGCAATTCCATACAACGATTCGCCGGGGAGAACTGTGTACTTCAATGGCGGCGCTGTGTTGGTCGGAGAAATACTGGTGCTCGAGGTACTTGCAGCAATCGTGGTGGCAGACGATGATGATCCGCTATCGGTCAACAAGTAGGAAAAGAACGCAAGCAGCCCGAACAAGCATGTGCTCCACAACAGATACATATGAAGTCGCGTGCGAAGAAACATTCCTGCCATGTTATGTCTGTCACAGCCCTCACGTGTAGTACGCCCCCATAAGAGAAATCGAGGGGCTCTGTTCTAATCTGTATGGTTCATGACTCCTGAGACTCGCTCCTACCCCGGCGCTGAACGCCCGACCCGTTCGTATCGCCACAATGCTGATGGCGTTGATCTTGCGGTCTATGAATGGGGCGCCGAATCAAACCCACCACTCTTTCTGGTGCATGGTGGCTCTGACTTTGCTGGCACGTTCGACGTTTTCGCTCCTCTCATCGCTGCCGCTGGTTACCGAGTTATTGCTTGGGACCACCGCGGTCATGGCGATAGCGAACATGCCCCCCTCTACGGATGGGATGCAGATATTCGCGATGCACTGTCAGTGATGTCTGCAACGACCAACAAAGCTGCACCAGTCATTGCACATTCGAAGGGCGGCGCCCTCATGATGCAGCTTGCCGACTCATGTCCATATCGCATTTCTGCAATGGTCAATATCGATGGCATGCCGAGTAAGCGTCGCATGCCAGACGTTCCAGATCACGATCAATCTCGACTACTTGCAGACTCAATTGGTTCATGGCTTGATTTCCGTCATGAAGCAGCAGCATCAGAACGCAAGCCAGGAACTTTGGTTGACCTCGCGCAACGCAGAGGAAAAATGAACCCTCGGCTCTCTATTGAGTGGCTTGAATACCTCGTAACAATCGGTGCACAACAAGATGCAGATGGTTGGCGTTGGAAACTAGATCCCACAATGCGCTTCGGTGGTTTCGGTCCGTGGCGTCCTGAATGGGCATCATTACGAATGGCAGCACTCACGATGCCGTTCCTTGGACTACTTGGCACCTTTGATGAGCCAATGGGTTGGGGTGCTCGCCCACGGGATGTGTTGCCATGGATTCCTTCCAGTGGACGACTTGAAGTTCTTGAAGGCATCGGTCACTTCATTCACATTGAAGAACCAGAACGTGTCAGCAAATTAATTTTGGAGTTCTTGTCATGAACACAGTGATGCTTCAACACAACAAAGTGACATTGGCATTACACAATGTTCGCCCCGGAACTGGTCGCCCATTGTTGTTCTTACACGGACTCGGCGAAAGCGCAGCCATGATGTCAGCACTTGCTGTTGATTGGGCTGGCCCAGTATGGGCACTTGATTTCACCGGTCACGGCGATTCATCTGTCCCAGCAGGCGGCGGTTATTCCTCAGAAATCCTTATGGCAGACGCAGATATCGCCCTACGCCACATTGGTGAAGCAACCGTTGTTGGCAGAGGACTTGGTGCCTACATTGCGTTTCTCATTGCTGGCGCGCGACCAACGTTGGTACGCGGTGCAGTGTTGATTGATGGGCCAGGACTTGCTGGCGGAGCCATTCATGCCACATCAAATTCGGAGATCACATCGGGCGGAGACCGCACAGGAACAACTCCAGACCCTTGGGCACTCATTGAGTTGTCACGTGATGCACGTCCACCCACTTACACCACAACATTTGCACGACTCGCAGTTAGCGGTTCAGGAATCGCAGACCCTATTGCTGTTACATGCAAAGTTGCACCACCATGGGTGGAAGCAATTCGTGCAGAACCCGGCGTGATGATCGACATCACTCTGCAAGACGCACTAGATATTTACGCTGCCGTTTAAAAAGCCCGCACTGGACGCACGTAGTAAGACGTGGTC
>JBAXUC010000110.1:0-4960 GCA_037129855.1 Actinomycetota bacterium
ATTCGGTGCGCATCCCCGCGGCGTGGTGCGGAGTGGTTGGTCTCAAACCGTCACTTGGCCGCATACCGATGAATGTGTTGCCAGGACTATGGGACACGATCTCGCACCACGGTCCGCTCGCGCGCACCGTCGATTGCGCACGCTCATTCATGTCAGCAGTCTCGGGACCTTCTCTTCTCGACCCGTTGTCACACATCATCCCGATGGGAAGCACACACACCGACATCTCCAAGCTTCGGGTTGCGTGGTCAGTCGACCTCGGTTGTTGGAGCGTCGACCGAAGAATTGCAGCCGCTGTCGCGCAGACGGTTGACAGCTTGCGCGGATCCGTCGCGTCGGTTGTTGATGCGCCCGCTCTCTTTTCCGCAGAGGACAGCATGTTGTGGCTGAATATGTGGGGCATCTTCATGGCGGCTTACTACGGCGACGATATAGACAAGCACCTTGATGACGCCGACCCGGACGTCGTGTCACTGGTGCAACTCGGACGGATGTTCAGCGCGGTCGATTCGAAGCGAATGGAGATCGCGCGTTCCAGCACGTGGCAAAGAGTCACGTCGGTGCTCGCCATGAACGATGTCATCATCTGCCCGACCATGTCGCGTTTCCCAGGACCAGCAGCGAAGGCCGACAACCCATTCGACCTCAACTCAGACGTGACCGACGGTCTGTGGCATTCAGAGGATATGACCACCGTATGGAACCTCGTCTCACCTCTACCGGTGGTGTCCGTGCCATGCGGCTTCGGCATTGACGGGGACTCCACCCTGCCAATAGGTCTCCAGATCGTGGGGCGTCCAGGCCAGGAGGACGTCGTCCTCGCACTCGCCGCATGGATCGAGGAACGGTCGGGCGTGTGCGACAGACGACCACTTGTCTGAATCACGGCGCTAGACTTTTGACTCTTGCGGGTGTAGTTCAATGGCTAGAATCTCAGCCTTCCAAGCTGATTATGCGGGTTCGATTCCCGTCACCCGCTCCATTTTTCTCTAGAGAGAAGTTAGGAATGCGACGATGTCGCTCGCAGCTGCTTCTGTGATGTCAGGACACGCAATCGGCATAATTTCTATACCGTGCGTTGTGCCCAACACAGTGCGTCCACGTGCTGCAACGCCGGCGCGCAATAGCAATCGAAAGAAGTTGATTCCTTCGTCGCGCAATGGGTCACATTCGTTCACACTGATCACTGTGGGCGGGAAACCGCGAACATCATCTTCTGTTGCAAAGCTTGGCCACGCTAACGGATTACGTGCATCGAAGGCTTCTATGCCATAGCCCATAGCGCCATTGTTGTTATGCAGATCTAGAAAGATGCCGTTGTTCTCAGTTGATGAGGGATTTTCAGGCAGTGGCCATTTGCCAGCGATGTATGGACAGAGCGCGTAAAGCCCAGCAATCAGCCCTAACTCGTTTTCTTTTTTCAACGCAAGACCAGTTGCCAATGTGAGATTGCCGCCGCCACTTTCACCTACAACAACAATGCGCGATGAATCAATATTTAGTTTTGCGGCATTTGCGTGAATCCACTTCAGTCCAGAGAGACAGTCATTGAGGCCTGCAGGGAACGGTGCTACTTCAGGTACAGAAGAAGCCGACACCGAATTACGGAAATCAACCATCACCACTGCAACACCCTTTGCAGCAAGAATTCGACCCCACGCGCTGTAGTTGCCGTCAAAGCATGACAGCGACGCCATGCCACCGCCGTGGATGTAATACAAACACGGAAGGACATCGGTCGTGTCGGGACGTATTACTCGAATGTTGATGGTGTTGCCATCTGGTTGAGAAGTCACCTTTTCTTCAGAAATCCGAAGCCCCTTCGACGGTGCAGCCTCTTCGTTATCGCACATCGACATTGCGGCACGATAGACGTTCATACCTTCGAGCGATTCGGGACTATTAGCCTGGGCAAGCATCGCTTCACGGTCCTTGACATCCGGAGCAGCAAAGCTCGGCATCACTTCTAAAAGTGCTTTGATACGTGGATCAATGCGTGGATCTTTGTTGTGATTGCTGGACATGGAAACCTCCAAATTGGTATTTCCATGACGCTAGACCCTTGGCAGTTCCCGTGACGCACCGTAGACCCTTCTTTGGAAGACTGAATGAAAGCTTCCGAAAGGCACCCATGGCTACAGACTCCACCGTTCGATTTATTGCTCACTTCACTGTGACCAACCCTGACGAATACCGCATCTATGAAAAAGGGTTCTTTCCCATCTTGCGTTCACATGGTGGCCGCTTCCTCACGTATGACGACGCACCAACAATTCTTGAAGGATCATACGAAGATGGCCGCACAGTGGTTCTCGAGTTTGATTCTGAAGAAGCTTTAAATACCTGGTGGAATTCTGCTGAATACAGAGAACTTGCAGTTCATCGCCATGCAGGTACCACCACACATTCCGTGACGGTGGTACATAGCCCACCTGGGCGCTAACTAAACCGCTGACGAAATTCCTTGGCCGACATTTCGTAAATATCTTCTGGTCCATCTTCTGAGTCTGTCTGTTGCCCGACACACACGAACCCGAATTTCTTCACAAGATCAACTGACGCCAAATTGTCTGGGGCCACGGTGTACCGCAACAATTCGACACCAGGCTGGTCGATTACCCACGACCACATTCCCGTTAAAGCCTCGGTTGCATAGCCGAGTCGTAGAAAATCTGGATGGACACCAAGACCAATCTCCATCATCCCCTGCTCATCGGGTGGTCCGTGAAATGAGATGCTGCCCACAATTTCCCGTGTTGACTTTTCCACCATCCAGCGAACAAACCATTTGTTAACTGACTGGTTCGCTTTCACTTGAGGAACACGCCACCGCAGTGGGCCGCTCTCGTCCATCAGAACGCGATGGGGATTGATGTACGGCTTGCCCGCGTATACCGTCAGATCTTCTGGAGATTCAAAAAGTGACACAAGGTCATTGCCAGAGATGTGATGTAGTTCGAGCCGTGGGGTGGTAATCATCGCTTGGGGTGCATCGTCCTGTGGCATTGGCTCATCATAAGACTCTCTCTGGCACATAATGGAGACATGACACCCGATGAAGATCTTCGTGCTGCACGCGGCGTGCGCGTGAAAGCAGATGCGTTGCAATGGACGTTTGCTCGGTCATCCGGTGCTGGCGGACAGAACGTCAACAAGAACTCAACCAAAGCCATGTTGACAATTGCACTGACAGACATCTCTTGTTCCGAAACAATCCGTGCGCGCTTAGAGGCTTTGTTCGATGAGACGATTTCCATCACCTGCCAGACAAGCCGAAGTCAATGGCGCAACAGGGTTTTATGCGTCGAACAACTGGTGGAAAAACTCAACGAAGCCTCCGCCCCTCCCCCTGCACCGCGCAAGAAAACGCGTCCATCTCGCGGTGCTATTGAACGGCGACTCGACAGCAAGAAGCGCGACTCAGCAAAGAAGCAGGACCGGCGCCTGAAGGAATGATTAGTGGGCCTTATTGCAGAGGTCAACGCGTTCAGCATCACTGGCATCGGCCACGCCAGCACCATTGCCCTCTAAGGCGGCAAATGGCCCACACACATGTGGCGCAATCCACACATGCACCATTGGCGCACCACCAGTTTGCAGTGTTCCGATTACGCAGGCGCCTGCGGCATTTGTAACGCCAACAACTTTGGGAACACCATTGACTGTTATCCAACACAAATTAGTGTGAACATGCCACTGCATGAGACCGCCTGCATAATTCACCAATGTTGTGTCTGTCAATGGCGTACCAGGATTTGCAATAAACATTGCAGAGACAAGAGTCTTGACGCCACCCTTGACCTCGTACACAAGCGACTCTGGTGCTGCAGTGTCTAGCACGCGACCGTCTGACAACAATGAGTACTTTATGAAATGCTCAAACCCGGTCAGACCATCACCAATTGATACATATCCGTCCGCCGTTGCTGTTGAAGTTTTCGCATATTTCGGAAGATCGCGCTGCGCCGACTGAATAAGCGTTGTCGCACGTGCAGCTTGTTCTGATGTCACACCGCCAATACCTGAAAAGTCAATGGGGACTGCAGGGTCATAGGGCCGCGGCCAACCAGAAGCTGCAGCCAACGCCTGCGCCGACGTCAAACTGTGTGAATGAATCGTTGTCGTTGTCGTGTTGACGACCGTCGTTTGTATCGCTATCGAAGTTGGCGCAGCAGCCACAGTCTTTTTCTTTGTTGCTACTGACCCTGCTGTATTGGAAGAAGCAGGAACGGTGCTGGTTGAAGTAGTTATTTCAATTGGGGCAATCGTGCTTGGAGACACAATCACACCATCTGCATTGATAGAAAGGCCCGAATCAGTCAAAGCAATATCTTCTACGTGTGCGTGTGCGTGTGCATGCCCGGTAACTGACCACAATGCAACCAGTGTGATGGCGCTAGTTAGGTACACGGCATTGAGATGTGATGTTTCCTTAATGGGTACATCTCGTTGACGCCACGCCCACAACGATGCGCCTATTGCCACTACGGCAAGTAGTGCACACAAAGTGTCTGCGAGTTGTGGCTTCTCGGCAATTTCTAATCCGTCGACAAAGGAAATACCGGATGTTCGAGTCATAATCCAGCCCACGGCCGCTGTGCCGTTTATTGCGAATCCGGCAAGTACAACCGACCATTGCGAGCGACTGATTGCAATGACCCCCCAACACACCTGAGCAACTGTTAATGCCATAAATATGCGAGACAGGGTTGCGTGGTCCGCATGGAGGCCAACCGCTGCCCCGTGAAGAACTCCGGCCCCAATGGATGCATACGCAGCCCATCTCATTCGTAGATTCTGTTGCGCCCCCTCGGTCATGTTTTCAAGATACACCATTTGGGTGTCCTAATATCGTGTCATGGCAATTGCAACAATTGAATCCCTGGCCGACATCATCAGAGTGCATGGCGCAGGGCGCGCATCCCACCCATGTCTGATTGAAGGCAATATCTCCTTCAGT
>JBAXUC010000111.1:0-4885 GCA_037129855.1 Actinomycetota bacterium
CATCATGAAGTGTGGTGTGCTCGTCGAGCCAGCCCAATGGAAGCCGTCCTCCGGGTCTGGTCGTTGGAAAGTAGATCTCGGCATCCCAAGGAGTCGGAGGTGATCCGTCTTCAAACACAATGGGCGACTGGTCGTATCGATCGCCCAGATAAATGCCGTTTCCGTCGAAGTGCTTTCCATGACGAGACATGGTCTTGCGGATGAATTCGAATGCGTGCTCGCGCGAAGTAATTGATTCGAGCAATCCACCCGTCTCAAGAACAACCCGAGTGAATGCACGATTATCGGTTGCTTCCTTTGCGGCTCGAAGCGCCATGGGACGACGCTCGAGTTCGTAAGAATCAAGTAGTTCAACACGCGCCCATCCCTTTAATACGGCTGCGATCCTCCAGCCAAGGTTCATAACATCCGCTATGCCAGTATTAAGTCCATAACCTCCCGTCGGAGACATGAGATGCGCTGAGTCGCCTGCAAGATAGACGCGGCCGCTACCATAGCTGTTCGAAACAAGCTGCCGAGGGGTCCAAAACCATGAACTGATCACCGTCAGTTCCACCTTGACCCCAAGGGCGGCAAGGATGCTCGACGATGGATCGTCGCTTTCCGAGAATGTCTCCTCTGGAAGAAGATAACGAGAAAATACCCACTTCCTTAGTCCGTCGACAGCAAGAATTGCTCCCGTTGCACCTGGTCGAAGTGACCAGCTTATCGCTGCTGGCTTTTTGCCAATTGCTTTAAGCAAGTCAGGACAGTCGAAGTAAGTATTCACAGAACGACCGATTTCACCTAGGCCATCGAAAGTTGCGCCCAGACCCTTACGCACCAAGCTTCGGCCACCGTCACAACCCACCAGGAACTTAGCCTTGATTTCATTGCTTCCAGACTTACCTTCGACAAATGCATGAACATGGTCTTCTCTCTGCTCGAAGGAGAGCAGTCGAGTGCCTTTCGTATTCTGGACGTTGGGGTAAGACTCAGAAGCCTCGAACAACAACGGCTCCAACATGTTCTGTCCGATCACGACCTTGGCAAATCTGGACCAAGCGAGCTGCGGATACTTTTCCAGTGATTCGGCAGTACGGTGAGCCATCTGATTAATCGACGGATAGCTCAGCCTCCCGATTTCGACACCCGCCATCGTTTCTGTGAAAACAACATCGGGCGGATAGTCAACAGGTAATGCATGCAAAAGCACCTGTTGGTCGATACCCCACATCCTGAAATACTCCATGGTTCGGGGTCCGAGAAAAGTAGCGCGAGGGTGACTGTGAAATCCATCCTTCTCGTCAATCACAATGCATGAAACGCCTCGTCTTCCAAGCTCACACGCCAAAGAAAGGCCAACGGGGCCACCACCTGCAATCAACACATCGCATAAGTGGATCTCATCTTGATTTGGAAAGGTATTTACGACAGATTCAGTCATTATGCAGAAATGCCGTTTTCCTTGATCACCTGGGTCCACCGCGTAAGTCCAGTCGCCCTAGCCAGAACTAAATATCTTCTTTTCATATCATCTCAATGTAATTACAGTTGCACTATCTGCGATGAAACCTAGCAGGCCCATGCAAGCTACTGAAGCACAATGATCCGCATAGTCGGTACCAAAGTATGTCCCTGATATCGGTGACGTAGAAACCCTAGTAAGGGATACAAAAAGACTAGTTTTGACTAGGACAAATGAAAAGGTGCCTTGGAGTTGCAAAGACTACCTTGCAAATTCATTATCAGACAAGTGCTATCGAGGACAGTCCTGGTGAGCCATGATCATCATTACCAACTCCTCCCTCGAATTGATACCCAGTTGAATAAATGCGCGCTTGCGATAGGTACTGACACTCTCCACTGAGATCTGGAGTTCGCGAGCGATGAACTTGAGTCTCTGGCCAAAAACTAGTCTTGCACAAACAGATCGCTCTCTTTCGCTGAGTGACTCGTGGTGAAGCAATAGCTTTTCAACTTGCGCTGGAGTGGTCAATTTAGTATCAACTAAAGTCGAGTGTAATGCAGTATGCCTAGCAACAAGTGACACAACCGTATCAGACCAATCCACAATGCGAGTCGCTTCGTTAGATGAAAAGAAGCCGTCAATACTTGCGCGAAACATAGACACTCCAAAAAGTGCGCCCTGTCGCGTGCCCACCACCATTGCACGCCCGGAGAGGCCTTGTCGGAAAAACATTTCGTGTCGAAATTCAGAGTCTGAAATTTCCTCGGTCCTATTACAGGAAATTGCGGTGATACCAGCGCTTAGGGAACGCTGCCGCAGTTCTTTATACTCATGGTCGCGATGCCAAAAGAATTGGCGATATCGACTGGAATTGGCCCCCGCTATGTCACTTCCATCTGCACTGGCGCTCCCTACGATTTGCATTTCGTTGTCCAGAAATTGGTACATCACGCAATGCCGAACGCCGAATACACTGTTCAAGAAAGTCAGGAAATGTCCAGGGAAGGACGTTAGACCAACCGCATCAATCGCGATAGGCAAGGCTTTGTCGGGGGACTGTAGCTCGGGCATCTTTTCTTCTCAAGAAATTTGAATAGGAAACTCAACCGTATGAATTTAATTTGAGCAGTGATTTGGGGTATCTTGGGACAATCCTAAAAAGCAGTTTGTAAGGTTGCGGCAAATGCTGGGCGATGCTGCTGATGGGTCCCGGCATTTTGAGAACAACAACTCAAAAATCTACTGAAAGAAGATCGTCATGTCTAACAATCAACAAAATTCTGGCTGGAAATGCCGATAATCTGGAGCAATAAAGGGAAACTACAGAAATTAACGGAGATATGCTTATCAGTTCATTTATATGCGTAAACCGAGTGCCATTTACTGCAAGTAAGTTTTTTATCATAGGAACTTAATTTTTTGCATGCATTCGCAGTGCTGACGGACAAGATGCATACCGTAATCGTTACCGTTGGGCGTTCGCACCAGCGTGTGTATATGGAACTTCTCCGGAGTCGGATTACCTAAAAAAACGCCTGCGTGATGATCAAACTCAATGATCAGCACGGGACTTTGAATCCGATAATAAAACGTGCTGTTATCTTCTATTCCGCCTATCCAGCAAAACCATGTGTTGGCCAAATGGGTATGATTCGCTTGCATGCGCGCTGATCTTGATCCCTCTGGTAGGTAAATCAAATAAGTGCGAATCAATTCCAACAGTTGTGATTGCTGCGCGGCCGGCATAGCCATCGCGCATACGCCTTCCTCCGGAATGATGCGGTTATCTTGGAAGGCTCCCGAGAGGGTTAATTCATCACCAAAAGCAATCCGACCCGGAGGCATTGCTGGATCCCGTTTTAGTTCATATAACTGTGCTTGTTTTTGCAATTCCAACGGCAGTGACTGCATCAGTTGCAGGCCTGCACGCTCCTCTTTGTCGAATACAGAGATACCTGCAAGTGGACCAACATCTATCTGGTGGGGCTCCGCGCCCATGAATACGGGTGTCATTACCATTTGATTTTCGATGAATCGGCAGTTCAAGCAGAGGTGATGGCCATAGAAATTCCAGCCCCATGGTTCGGTAGCAGATGGAGTGCCAAACAAGTTAAAGTTGTAGCTGTACTCATTCATGACACGAGGGGCATTCACGAGTTCACCGAGAAAATGATTTATCTTCATTAATTGTCGTGCACGTTCAAATCCTTGCGGGCTCAAGCTGGCTCGCAAGACTGCCAAGATGTCTTCGCGAGTTTCTGCGTCTTGTTCGTCTAGCCTCAATCCGAAGCGCATCATGTACACCTCAGGATTCATCCATGAGTGCCACTGCCTTGCATCGTGGTCGTGTTGGACTTTGGAGATTTGTGTCTGAGTCAAGCCTTTGAGCAAGTGTTCAACCGCTTTCATACTTTCTTGCACTGGGGCTTGTTCGTCTTGCAGCATGAACAACCCTGGCAAGCATTCGCCTTGTGTTGTGATGCCATTGAATTCGGTGTTTTCATAAAGCTCACGCCAGCTGTCAAAAAGCTTGCGAGCGACGGGGTGCTTGAGCATCCTTTCAGCATGCGAATAGGCATCGAGTTCGGCCAGATTAGCGATCCTTGGATCGTTGGGCTGTCGTAGATGGTCTCTAAAGTTGGAAGACATGGTTTAAATCAGTCCAAGATAGGAACCACCATCAACTTGGAGATTTTGTCCTGAAATGAAGCCAGCTTGAGCGCTGCATAGAAAGGCGCAAGCATCAGCAAATTCTTGCGGTGTTCCGAATCGTTTAGCGGCAACCGTCTGGGTAATCCGGCGGCGGGCTTCAGCCAAATCGATCCCTTGCTCTTTAACCATTTTTTGCGCCATGAAGGCTTGACGGGGGGTGTCAATGCGTTCGGGTAACAGATTATTGAGCGTGACATTGTCTGCAGCCGCTTCAATAGACATAGCTTTGGAAAATGCGGTAAGGCCGGTGCGCGCAGTGGTTGAAAGCGACATGGAGGCCCTTGGACTTTTGACCATTGCAGAGGTGATGTTAACAATGCGGCCAAATCGTCGACTCCGCATGCCAGGCAAGACCGCTCGTATTAATAGTACAGGGGCTAGTAAATTGGCTTCAAGTGCATTCATCCAAGCAGCATGGTCCCAGTCGGCCAAAGTTCCAGGAGGTGGGCCCGCATTATTGTTAACCAAGATGTCCACATCAGGGCAAGCCTGGATCAGTCTATCCCGACCCTCAGAGGTATTGATGTCGGCTTGCACCAAGAATGCCTGAACACCGGTTTCCAGTGCAATAAGCTGCTGCGCTCTTTGAAGTCTTTCGGCTTCGCGACCGTTAATATAAACGATACAGCCTTCGCGCGCTAAGGCAGTGGCGCAGGCCAGTCCCAAGCCACTGGTCGACGCGGCCAGCAACGCTTTTTTACCTTTGATGCCCAAGTCCATTAT
>JBAXUC010000112.1:0-4879 GCA_037129855.1 Actinomycetota bacterium
TCCACAGCCAGACTCCAGTAGTGCTGTAACGGTGAAGGCGGCAGTGTCGACTGCAAGTAGTCAGCTCCACGATTCGCAAACACAAAGTTGGATGAGAACAATGCAACTGCCAGAACATCATTGGACAGCGAACGCAATCGCAATGGCTCTAGCCAGATCCAGGATGCAATAAGAGTTACAACTGCCACTAACGCTGAGACCGGCAAAATCCGCCGCGCGCGCCTGGCATAGAACGCCCCTAACGAAACTTTGCCCGTATCGGTCTTTTCTGCCACTAACAAGGAGGTGATGAGGAAGCCCGACACAACAAAGAAGACATCGACCCCGACATATCCCCCACCGACGCCAGGGACTCCAGCGTGAAAAAGCAAGACCGCAAGGACAGCAATGGCACGAAGCCCTTCTATATCTGTCCGCCGTTTCACCGTTACGAGTATTGCCGCTTAGGGACACGGGATGCAGGCACCGTCAAATCTGGCGAAAATGGCGACCCCTTGGCGAGTGGTCTAAGGTCGTAGAAACATTTCCAACGACACCCTTAGGAGTCACCATGGCACGTACCACCCGTCTGCTTGCATCGCTTGCAGCACTTTCATTCATTGTCGCTTCATGCGGCGGCAGCGATTCAGCATCAGACACAACTGCTGCAGCTAGCACCACAGCTCAGGAATTGACATTCACGCCAGTGGCAGAAGGCAAGTTGACTGTTTGCTCAGACGCACCATACGAACCATTCGAATTCCAGAACGAAGACAAGACCTGGACCGGATTCGACATGGACCTTATGTCGGCAATCGCTCAGCGCTACGGCCTCGCTCTCGAAGTAACTGTTCAACCGTTCGACGGTATTTGGTTGGCTCCAAAGGCTGGCACATGTGACGTAGTGGCATCATCACTGACAATCACCGAAGAGCGCGCTGCGAACGCTGCGTTCTCAGATGGTTACTTTGATTCGTTCCAGTCACTTCTTGTCCGCACAGCAGACAAAGACACATTGAATACTCTTGCGTCACTGAGCGGCAAGACTGTTGCAGTACAAACCGGCACAACTGGCGAAGAGTATGCAAAGGCCAATGCACCTGATGCAAAGATCCAGTCATTCGACGATGCAGCTGCAATGTTCTTGGCTCTTGAGTCAAAGCAAGTTGATGCAGTTCTTCAGGACTTCCCAATCAATGCATTCCGTGCAACAAAAATGGGTACCTCTGTAGTGTCCATCAAGTTTGATACCGAATCCGAGAAATACGGTTTTGCAACATCACAAGACAACACAGAACTTGTGAAAGCAATCAATGCAAGCCTTGCAGAATTCCGCACAAACGGCGTGTACGACGGTATCTACAAGAAGTACTTCGGATAGGCCACAACAGGTCACTTTCCATTACCCATAACAACCTCTGAGAGCCATGGCCATCAGCAAGCGCAAGAAGGCGCAATACCGGCGAATAGCCGTGTATGTACTTTCTGTAATCGCCCTGTTGGCCGTGGCTCTTGTTGTTGACTGGGGCCGACTACAAAGCGCCATGTTCCAGTGGGACATCGTGGTCGAACAGTTCCCGAGCATCCTGACTAATGCCGCAAAGAACACCATCATCTTCACCATTTTTGGTTTTGCAGGTGGGCTCTCATTTGGTCTGTTATTCGCGCTCATGCGCCTCAGTACCATTCGCCCGTATCGCTGGTTTGCAGCAACATACATTGAGATCTTCCGCGGTATTCCGCTTCTCGTCACTCTTTTAATTCTTGGCTTTGGTATACCCATCGCAACTGGTTGGCATTGGCCAAACCCCTACGTTCAAGGCGCAGTTCCTTTAGCTCTTGTCGCAAGTGCGTATATGGCTGAAACGATTCGTGCTGGTATCGAAGCCGTGCCGAAAGGCCAAATGGAAGCTGCGCGCTCATTAGGCATGTCGTATTCACGCGCAATGATCACCATCATCATTCCTCAAGCGTTACGAATCATCGTGCCACCTCTGACAAATGAATTTGTCCTACTTATTAAAGACACATCACTCATTTCAGTTCTTGGTGTTACCGAAGGAACTCGCGACTTGGCTCGTTTTGGGCGCGACGGCGTGAATCACACAGCAAATGCAACTCCGCTTATCGTTGCTGGTCTTGTGTACTTAGCTATGACCATCCCTCTCACTCAACTTGTGGCCTGGATGGAACGACGTGCAAAGGCAGCAAGCCGATGAGCACGGACGTAGTGGTAAACATCACCAATCTCAATAAATCATTTGGTGACAACCACGTGTTACGTGGAATTGATTTACAAGTGCAACGCGGTGAAGTGGTCTGCATTATCGGCCCATCCGGTTCAGGGAAAAGCACACTCTTGCGGTGCGTCAACATGTTAGAAACACCAACTGCCGGAACTGTTGTGGTTCTTGGTCGTGAACTGACAGATATTGACTGTGATCTTGATGAGGCACGCGCACATATCGGAATGGTTTTTCAGCAATTCAATTTGTTCCCCCACATGACTGCGCTGGAAAATGTGTGTGTCGCACAACGCAAAGTTTTGAACCGAAGCGCAGACGAAGCAGCAACAATTGCTCACGGTTTATTAGCTCGTGTTGGTCTCGTTGAAAAAGACGATGCCTATCCTGCACAACTATCAGGTGGTCAACAGCAGCGTGTTGCAATTGCGCGCGCGCTTGCCATGAACCCCGACGTGATGTTGTTTGATGAAGCAACAAGCGCACTCGACCCTGAATTAGTGGGTGAAGTGCTACAAGTAATGCAATCACTCGCACAAGATGGAATGACCATGTTGGTTGTTACTCACGAAATGGGCTTTGCAAACGGCGTCGCTGACCGAGTTGTATTTATGGATGCCGGTGTCATCGTGGAGCAAGGTCCGCCGTCGCAGGTCATTTCAGCTCCTGTTGAAGAACGCACCCGTGCATTTCTTTCCAGCGTCCTCAACCACTAACCACCCCACACGTAGAGTTTCCGCAATGAGCGACCAGCGCGACCGTATTAATGCAATGTTGAATCTGGCGCAACATCCCAATACCCCACAGGCTGAAGCCGAATCTGCTCTTGCTATGGCATCAAAGCTGATGCAAAAACATGGACTCTCGCAATCCGACATCACGTCGTCTCGTTCAGAAGAAGACAGTACGGTCGTTGTCGAACGCGTTCGGGTTGGTGGGCTGTATCGGGTTCGCCGTCAGAATATTTTGTACACCATCGCTCTGTTGCATTCCTGCGCTGGCTATCGCACAGAAGACGAAAACGACGAATGTGTTCTGGTTCTCTATGGCCGCGCATCCGATATTTTCGCAACTCGAACTTTGTTTGCTGCTGCTGACGCCATGGGGGCACGTCTCTTGCCTCGCGGTGACAGGTCATGGCGGGTTGCATGGTGGAAAGGGTTCCAGTTAGGTATTCAAGAATCACTCTCGGTTGCCCGCAAAGATTTCGTATCCGAAACTCCTGGTTCTGGACTTGTCCTTGCAGATCGTATGAAACGTGCTCAGCACGAATTGCGCGTCAATGGCCCACCACTTCGGGGTGGCTATACATACAGCGATACATCATCTGGTGCATACATCAACGGTAAAAGCGCTGGTAGCGGGTTCGGCGGTTCTGGCCGATCCTTTACCGCTGGGGTGCGCGGCGAATTGTCGTGAACGCACTCAACACATTTGTTCAGGTTGCAGTCGCTCGCGCCAACGATTACCAGAAATGCTCACCCGAACAAGCACTGACATACGCGTGTGAAGACATTGTTGATAATGAACTTGGTTCGCGCAATTTCTCTTCACATCACATTGAACAGTGGCTGCAACATGTGTGTACTCGAGAAGATATTGATACGCCACAGATAGTTGTTGGACGAGCAGCTCGATCATCACTAGCTTCTGCCGATATCGAATCGAACACAATTTGTTTTCGCGGCAAAGTCACCACAGCCGCAACAGCGTTACATGAGATTGCTCATGTCATCGTGGGGGCAGACTCTCATGGTGTCCTGTTTCGTGATGAGCTTGTTCGTCTCGCACGTGCTCATATCTCCGTTGACTATGCGGCTTTGCTGTATGGCGTATACCAAGGTGTCGGGCTAGTGATGTCGCCGTGGCCAGCCAGTGCCTCTCAACGCTAAGGGCCATCGTCTGACCGATTAGATTGCATTCATGACCGACGCTGACAATCTGTATTCCATTCTTTCGACAACCCGATCCATTCGACGCATCAGCGATAAACCCGTTGATGATGCAACTCTCGAGCGAGTCTTACAAGCAGCCATCTGGGCACCAAGTGGTGGCAACAGACAACCATGGCGCATTATTGCAGTGCGCGACCGCGCGCTAAAACAAAAACTCGGTGAAATTTATGCGGCCGAATGGACCACATACGTTGAATTCAATATGAAGCGTGTAGAGGGAATGCCGGAAAATATCGTGGAAGCAACACGCACTGGCCTTGCAGTCGGCACACGTCTCGCTGAATCACTTGCCGACGTTCCTGTTGTCGTTATGTTCATTCATGATCCTCGTGAGGTGTACGTCACCGATGGAAATCTCGGTCGCACACCAGTGGTAGGCGGAGCATCTTTGTACCCCGCGGTGCAAAACCTGTTACTTGCTGCACGCGCAGAGGGATTAGGTGGAGTTCTCACCACTCTGATTTCGGCAAGCGAAGTGAAAGTGCGTGAACTGCTCGAAATACCAGAACCATGGGGCGTCTATGCCATGGTTCCACTTGGTCACCCCATGGGCAATCATGGTCCGTTACGTCGTGCACCGCTCAGTCAGATGGTCAAATATGACCGCTGGTCTGATTAAGACTCAGTACGCCATTCAACATTGGCGGGCCATCGGCCAATACCGCCGCCCTCAACAAGAAATCCAGTCAGGGTTCTATTCGC
>JBAXUC010000113.1:0-4786 GCA_037129855.1 Actinomycetota bacterium
AGCAAAGGCTGTTGGTTATTACAACGCAGGAACAGTGGAATTCATTTTTCAAGACGGAAACTTCTTCTTCCTTGAAATGAACACTCGCCTTCAAGTTGAGCATCCTGTTACAGAAGTCATCACTGGCATCGACCTCGTCGAATGGCAAATCCGTGTTGCATCTGGCGAGAAATTGCCAATGACACAAAAAGAAGTTCTTGCTGCGCGTCGTGGACACGCAATTGAAATTCGTATCAACGCCGAAAACCCAGCAGGCGGAAAGTTTCTTCCTTCCCCTGGGCCCATCACAAAGCTTGTTGCACCAGATGGCTTTGGAGTGCGCTTTGACGCCGGATACGAATCAGGCGATGAGATCAGCCAGTACTACGACAACCTTGTTGGAAAAGTCATTGTGTGGGGTCGCGATCGCGATGTCGCAATTGCCCGCGCAATTCGGGCACTGAAAGAAATGGTTGTGGAAGGAATCGCCACCACCATTCCTGCCGATATCGCAATTCTCGAACACCCTGACTTTGCTGCAGTGACTCACTCCACAAAGTGGGTAGAGGAAGTTCTTGACCTGTCACATATTGGTACCGCACCAATTACTCCTGCCGGAGACGACAACGAGCCACTCGTTCAACGCACCACCACTGTTGAAGTCAATGGTCGCCGCTTCGATGTGAAGTTGTGGGTTCCTGAATCTGCTGGTGTCGCATCACCAGGCGCAAAAGCGAAGAAACCAACACGTAGTGCTGCTGCGTCAGGTGGCGCCGGCGGCGGAAGCGGCAAGGTGACTGTTCCGATGCAAGGAACAATCGTGAAAGTTCTTGTTGAAGTGGGCCAAACAGTTGAAGCTGGTCAAAGCGTCGTTGTTTTGGAAGCCATGAAAATGGAAAACCAGATCGAAGCAGACAAGTCTGGCGTTGTGAAGGCAATCAATGTCAAGACCGGCGACACAGTCGGCGCTGGCGACATTGTCGTCATTATCGAATAGTTATTCAGCCGCATCAGCGAGGGCTTCAGCCAACGCCGGATGTACCAACAACGATTCTTCAATGTCAGTGACTTTGAGGTTCGCAGTAACTGCAAGCGCGATCACACTAATGAGTTCTGCTGCGTGACGACCCACAATTGACCCACCCAATACTTCACCAGTAGCCGGGTCGCTAATGATCTTCACAAATCCACGTGAGTCGTTATTGATGAGTGCTTTGGCCGTTGTTGAAAATGGCACCTTCGTCACGCGAATTTTTCTGCCAGATGCGAAAGCTTCTGCTTCAGCCAATCCCACATCAGCAATTTCTGGTTCGGTAAAGATGGCAGAGGCTGCTTTGTCGTAATCAAGATGGCGGTGCGGTCCTTTCGGGCCACCCACAACTTGCTCAGCAACCTTGCGCCCTTGCATGGCGGCAACCGATGACAAGGGAAGTTTTCCGCTGACATCACCAGCTGCGTAAATGTGTTCGATATTGCTTTGGCAATGACGGTTAATAGGGATGTAACCACCCTCGGTAACGACGCCGACTTCTTCTAAGCCAAGACCCTCGGTATTCGGCAGAGAACCAATGGCAAGAACAACATGCGTTGTTTCAGAAACGCGACCATCGTCGCAAACGACACGAACACCATTTTCTGTGCGCTCAACAGAAGTGGCACGTGCACCTTTGAACAAACGCACGCCACGCGACAGAAAGGAATCTTCCAACACTGCTGCAACTTCGGGGTCTTTGCCCGGCAAAACTTGTTGACGACTTACGACGAGAGTCACTTTTGAGCCAAACGACGCAAACATATGCGCGAATTCAACACCAGTGACACCTGAACCAATGATGGTGACGCTGTCCGGGAAACTTTGTGGTGGATAGCAATCACGTGTTGTCAGAATGCGATCACCATCTGGAGTCACAAATGCGGGAATACGCGGGCGAGAACCAGTTGAAATGAGAATGTCATCTGCTTCAAGTAGGTACGTTGTTCCATCAGCCGCATCAACATGCACAGTGTGTGCAGAGACGAGTCGAGCGGTGCCAAGAATGACCGTGACACCTTGACTCTGCAACAAGTTGTGAACATCGTTTGATAATCGTGTCTTTATGCTCTCAATACGAGAGGTCAATGCTTCAACATCTACTTCGGCCGTGCGATCTTCAAGCCCCATGCCTGACAATTTGCCAGTAAAGCTCATCGCGCCACCGGTAGCGATCATTGCTTTTGAAGGCACACAATCCCAAAGATGCGCTGCCCCACCAAGGATCTCGCGCTCAATCAAGGTGACAGATACACCCCTACGAGCAGCAGCAGATGCCGCTGAATGACCCGCAGGGCCACCACCGATAATGACCAATTTTTTATCGACGTTCACGTGTGTCAGGTTATCGGCGCTGTCGTGGTGGTCGTGGTTGTGGTGGATGTGGTGGATGTCGTTGTGGTGGTTCCAAATTGTGGAAGGGTCATTGCCAGTAAGGGAGCCTTATTCGGGCAATACCGCGATGGATACCCCAACTGATCTCGTTGTTCTCCCACATATTCAAAATGCATGCCATCTGCAGGCCAGAAGTTTCCGCCCCACGCAAATCCCCACTTTCGAAAGATTCGTACCACGGCACAATTCATCTGCGGGACACCGCCTTGTGGGTTTGTATCTGTATTGATGTCAAGTGCCATTCCCCACGCATGCCGAGATGGCGCTCCGAAGTTTCCGGCGAGCCTGTTGTAGCGCCCTACAAAACAACCGCCATAACGATTGGAATTCCTCGTGTCGATGAACCGAGACAAACCAGAATTCTTAATTTCGGTAAGAGCACCTTGGATTGCCACTGCAACAATCCTGTGACAGTTGTTTCCTAATTTAATATCCGTGTAACGCATCTTCCACGCGATGTTGCGCAATGTCCATGAACCTGCAACAAGAATCGAACTTCCAACAGTAGGACGATATGAAAATTCGCCCAATAGTTTTTTCGTCGTCGCGGTACCCAGAGTCCCATCCGGGTTTTCTCTGTCCCATGACGAGCGCAATCGATATACGGTTCCAATTGTGATGCCGTATTTCTTTAGCCCGGCGAGCACTGAGGCCGGCGAAACTATCTGAGTAATAGCAATTCGCGAGACAGGTATTTCCCCCAGTGCGGCGGCAGCCGAACTTGACATCAATAAATCACCCGAGTCGACAAACTCATCGGCGACTATTGCGCCAATTGTGAACGGATGCATCCAGAACTTACGATCTCGCAATATCAACTCATCTCCTACTTGTGCTCCACGAACCTCGGCAGCTGTCTCGCCAATCAACACTTGACCACGAGCCACAATGTCTGCCATTGCATCTCCGCCAGTCGCTCGCACGTAACCAATCGGAACAATCATGGTCGCCATCGGTATCCGCCACCCCTCACCAAGACGAAGGACATCTTTGCCGCCACGTGTCTGAGCTGTCAGTGAGATTGTCGGGAATTTCAACGAATGCGGTTCTGCACCACCTGCAATAACACCAGCACTGATCTTCTTCACCTCTTGCGGTGTCAAACTTGACGCTGTCGACACTGACATCGTGGGCTCAAGCCCCGTGGTCGGCAATTCACTAGATCCAACTGCAACTGCGCGAGAACTAACGGTCGATACCACCAGGGCAGTTATCGCTAGTGAAGTCCTCCATCGCACCCGTTTGACCGTAGTTGATGAATGGCTTCCCCGTTCAGTAGGTAAGCGAACTACCGTAGAGGGTCTGTGAGTGATGAATCTGTAGATCTAGGAACTAATGGCCTCGAGCAAGAAAAGGCGCGCCGACTTGGCTCGCTTGATGCACTTCGGGCCGAGGGCACTAATCCCTACCCGTACCGGTTTGATCGCAGCCACACCCTTGGCGAGATTCGCAATGAATTCGCCACCCTCGAAGCTGGTTCTGAAACCGAGACCCACGTCACCGTTGCAGGTCGAATTCTGCTGAAGCGCGACCAAGGAAAACTTATTTTCGCCACATTGCAAGACCGTGAAACTTCAATTCAGTTGTTCGTCTCTAAGGCAATCGTCGGCGATGATGCATTTGATGCCATCAACAATCTGGATCTCGGCGACTGGGTGGGCGCAACAGGCATTGTTATGACAACCCGTAAAGGCGAATTGTCAATCAAGGTCGATTCTGTAGTTCTGCTATCAAAGGCAGTACGACCCCTTCCTGATAAATGGCACGGTCTTACTGATACCGATACTCGCTACCGCCAGCGCTATGCAGACCTCATCGGCAATGAAGAATCACGCCGCATGTTTGCTGTTCGCCATGCAGTCATTGCCAGTTTCCGCCGTACTTTGCATGAGCGCGGATTCATAGAAGTCGAGACGCCTGTTCTGCACGTTGAACCAGGTGGTGCGCATGCACGACCTTTCGTTACTCATCACAATGCACTCGACATGACCTTGTACCTGCGCATCGCTCTTGAACTGCATCTAAAGCGCCTCATTGTTGGCGGCATGGAACGAGTATTCGAAATTGGTCGCGTGTTCCGTAACGAAGGAATCTCAACGCGCCACAACCCCGAATTCACCATGATGGAGCTGTACCAAGCATTCGCCGACTACACCGACATCATGGACCTTACGGAAGTTTTGTTCGTGAATGCAGCAAACGACGCCACCGGGTCATCCACAGTTTTGATTGACGATATCCCCGTCGATCTTGCTAAGCCATGGCGCAGAGTGCGCATGATCGACCTTGTGAGAGAAGCGACCGGAGTAGAGGTGCATCCGTCACAACCACGCGAACAACTCGTTGCCCTTGCCGAAAAGCATGGCGTCAAAGTTCTGCCGC
>JBAXUC010000114.1:0-4582 GCA_037129855.1 Actinomycetota bacterium
CGGTATTGATCTCACTACTGATGTAAATGTGCGTATCAATAACAACATCACTGCCCATGCGGTGAGTTCATTTGCGTTGCCAAGCAAACAACAATTCATTGTTCGAGGTACTCTGGGACAGATCAGCACTGCTGCTGGCGAGTCATTTACAACCTGGAATGAAACCAGTTCCCTGCTGGTCAACGATGTTCTTGAAGAGTTCCCTGTTACAAACGCTTTTGTTGAAATGGTGGAAAACGTGAGCCGGTTGATTGATGGTGAAGACGGTTGGATTGTGTCGAGCGCAGATTCAATTCGCGTGGCTCAGATACTTGACAGCATTGCTTTCGATGACGTCTGAGACATTGCGCGGGTTTAACGCAGTCGCACACTTCCTCAACTCACGTCGCTAGCAGATACTCTCGCTACTCATGAGGTGGGTGACCTGGAATCAGGCGATTATCGCTGCAGGTATCAGCGTGGCTATCGCGTTCATCGTCGCACGACTGCCATCAACTCCGCGGCGAGTTTTCATAAATGCCATCTGTCGTGAATTTTCCTTAGTGGCTGTCTTGTACACCATGTGGCGACTTGCGATGGTGTTACCACTTGATCAACCTGTCGGAGCGATTGACCGTGCTCGCAGTCTCAACTCTTTGCAGCACAAACTTTTTCTACCATCAGAATTATCGCTTCAACATTTCGTGATGCAGTACGGATGGCTCGCACGTGCAACAAATTTCTATTACGCAGTAGTTCACGTTCCTGCAACGATTGCATTCCTTATCTGGCTATTCGTTCGACATCGCGACTATTACCCGCGATGGAGAAATGTCCTTGCAATGCTGACGGCTGCGTGCCTTGTCATTCGTTACGTGCGTGTCGCGCCACCACGATTTTTCCCAGAACTCGGGTACATCGATCTAGCAACGAGATATGGACTATCGGTGTATGGCCCAGTAGGGACTGGCGTCTCTGATCAGTTTGCAGCCATGCCTTCCATTCATGTTGGATGGGCAGCACTTGTGTCATTCGGAATCGTTGCCGCCAGTACAAGTAAATGGAAATGGCTATTCGCTAGCCACATCGTGATCACCATGCTCGCGGTCTCGGCCACTGGCAACCACTGGTGGCTTGACGGAATTGCAGCCATCGCACTAGTAGGGGTCGCCCTACGTATTGATAGCTGGGTGCGTGCTGACTAGAGTTAGTGGTCCGATGGCTACTACAGCAAAAAAGACTCCTGCCAAGAAAGTTGCAGCAAAAAAGCCTGCAACGACTCGTCAGCCACGCCGTACGCGCGAACAAGGCATGGAACTTCTTATCAATGCAGCTTTTGAACTGGTCCGGGAAAGGACCCCTGATGATATTTCGATTCGTGAAATCGCTTCCCTTGCCAAGGTCCATCACCGTTTCATTGCAGAGTGGTTTGGTGGGAAAGCACAGCTTCTTCTCATTGTTCATTCTCGTAACGCTGACAACATTCTCGGACTTACTTCAACAGTAAATTCCATGAGGACTCCTCAAGTCATTCTGGTCATTAACCAGCAGTTGCAATTGTCTTTATGGCTTATGCGAAACGGCATTGAATTTCCTGACATGAGTTCAGCTTTTCCTTCGTTACCGACGGCCATTCATAATCTGGAAGTAAACCGTGGCATCTCCGCTACGGAAGCTCGCATAGTCGGATCCATTTATGGCGCAGTACTGCTCTCTAATGTCATTGTGACTCCCTTCATCAAAGACAGTGCAACGACAGAAGAAATTTTTGAATACATATCGAAGATTATTCCTCCCATCATCACTAAAAAGAAATAATTCCAATGACTGATTCTCCGTACATTCTCTATGGAGGACCAGTTTCTCTATACACCGGGAAAGTACGCTCGTACTTGCGCAAGAACAACATCAACTTTGTTGAAGTGCACCCCAACAGTGAGCGCTACTTAAAGCAGATCGTTCCCACCGTTGGTCGCTGGATCATGCCATGTCTAGAAACACCCGAAGGCCGCATCATTCAAGATGGCGCTGACATCATTGACTTCTTCGACAATGAAGTGAATCTGTCTCGTTTCCCCATTAGGCCGACAACTTCAGTTCACCGCGCTGTCAGTCACTTGTTCGAACTATTTGGTGGCGAAGGACTTCTACGCCCTGCCATGCATTACCGCTGGAACTTTGACGAACAGAACATTGCGTTTTTGGAAAGTGAATTTTCTATCAGTGTGATTCCGAAGATGACTGAGGGCAAAGAGCAAATTAACTTTGCTCGGTCAAGCGGACGCATGCGCAAAGCTGCAGTCACTTTCGGAGTTGGCCCACATTCTGTAGAAGCAATTGAGAGTTCATTTGCGGAATGGCTTGATCTGTTTAGTGCCCATCTTGCAGAAAATGCATACCTGCTCGGCAATCGTCCAACGCTTGGCGATTACTGCCTCATGGGGCCAATGTGGGCTCACTTATTCCGTGATCCTGCGCCGACCGCTCTTATCAAAAAGACTGCACCGCGCGTTGGTCGCTGGGTAGAGCGAATGACTACGTATGAACCATACGATGGAGAATTTTTTGAGTCATCCACTGCGCCTCGCGAACTGCTAGCCAATGACACGTTGCCCGACACCTTGGTTGCCATGATGCGTTACGTGGCAGATGAGTATCTTGCAGAAATAACCGCGCACGTGGAATACGCAAACAATTGGCTCGCCGAACAGACAGACCTTGTAACCGGCACCAACGGCTTGCCAGACCCAGGCGCTCGCGGAATTGGCAAGACTTCTTTTGCTTGGCGTGGCATCGAAATCGAGACTGCTGTTATGCCGTATCGATTCTGGCTGCTGCAACGGCTTCACGATGCAGTCGCTGAATGTGATGCCGCGTCTCAGGCTGCAATACGAACAGTGTTTCGCAATGCCGGCCTTGAATCCATCCTTGATTTACGAACCATTCGCCGTGTTGAGCGAGCAAATCACCTTGAGGTGTGGGGCCCACTCCTCTAATACAGGTTATTCAGGTTCCATTACGGCAGTTAGCTGGTGGTGGTTTACCATTTCTCTTACGGTTACAAACCCTGGAGAACGCAATGTCAGACAAACCCCGCATCAGTCATAACTACGGAACAATCGATAAGGAATATGGCATGTTCCTTGCAACTCGCACGCCTGAAGAAGACGGCCCGCTATACATGGTGAACCTGATGAAGTATCACGAAGTTGCTCAGTATTCAGAAGATGGCGTTGTTGATCATGCAATCAGTGGCCGCGAAGCTGATGACCGCTACAACCCAGCATCAATCTTGAACAAGATTGGGGCAACCATTGTGTTTGCCGGAGACGTGACAAGCAACAATGTTGGCGACGAAGACTGGGATCGCATCGCAATTGTTCGCTACGCCACGCGTAAGTCTTTTATTGAAATGCAAAGCCGCCAAGATTTTGGTGACAAGCACGTGCATAAAGCTGCCGGAATGTTACGCACGACTTTGGTGTGCTGTCGTCCAGAAGATGAGTCACTCGATTCACGTAACCGCCCAACGCCGCTTGAACTTCGCACTGTTGCCATGATCGTGCGCCAGACCCCAGACCGTCCGAGCGCATTTGCCGCACTCCCTGGTGCGATTAACTTCTCTGCAGAAGGCACCATCATTGGTGATGGCCGTAAATGGGACACAGTGCAGTTCGTGCCAGTGAATTCAGAAGCAGAAGTTGCCGAACTTGCGGCATCACTTGACTATTGCAAGCCTGGCGAAAGCTACGTAATGGGTATTCAGGTAGTGCTGGATTCAATTACACTTCCGTAAACCATGATTCTTCAATCGCTCTCAATTTCTCGCACAGAATTCGAAACCGCCACGGGATGGCAGTTGAAACCTGAAGGTGCCTGCCACGGAGAAATCTGTGTGCCCCTGCCCCAGGAAGTGAACGCCGATATTGCTCGAGGGATTGTCGACGTCAGTGTGGTTGCAGAGCGTTTAGGTATGCCCATTGTGCATGATGCAGAAATGGGCCTGTGGGCACTTGGTCCTGCTTCAATGTCTGGTCGAGCTCTTGCCACTGCAGTTGCACCAGAGTTAGAACTTCCCGACATTGACGGCAACATGTTTCAACTGTCTTCGCTGCGTGGCAAAAAAGTTGTCATCGTTTCTTGGGCGCCTTATTGAGGTTGTTCACGTGACTTGCCAGTGTGGCAAGCCTTTCGCAACGAAGTACACACACGGGGACTAGAAATAGTCACTGTAGGAATGGACACCTTGGGCGCCGAATCCTGTCGTCCGTTTATCGAAGCAGCTAACGCAGAACACCCATCGCTGATTGACATCAACCACGTGATGGCTGAACGATTTGGTGTTATCAATATTCCGAACGGAATCTGGATTGATGAAGAAGGAATAATTGTTCGCCCTGCAGAACCAGCACCTGTTCCTGGCGGAAAGACTCCTCCACCGAGCGCACCCCCTGTTGGTCTTCCTCAACGAATGACTGACATCCTTACCGAGGCTTCGAAGATAGTGACAGACCGAGATTCATACAGCACTGCGCTGTATGACTGGATCGAGCACGGTTCCGACAGCAAATTTGCGTTGTCTCCAGACGAGGTCATCGCACGA
>JBAXUC010000115.1:0-4526 GCA_037129855.1 Actinomycetota bacterium
TTATGGTGCTGGCTGGGGGTGTGGGCGCAGCCCGTTTTCTCTCAGGACTCATCCGGGTGGTCAACCCAGCAGATGTTGTGGCCGTGGTCAACACTGGCGATGACACCGAACTTCATGGATTATCCATCTCTCCCGATATCGACACCGTTATCTACACGATGTCTGGCTCGATTGACCCCGAACGGGGATGGGGCTTACGCGACGAAACGTGGCGAGCCATGGAAGCGCTGGAACGTTTTGAAACTGTACGCCCTGTCGGGTCTGCTGCTGCACCGCGTTGGTTCAATCTTGGTGACACTGATCTTGCAACGCACTTTTACAGAACTGCCCGCGTTCGTGAAGGTGCAACACTTCAACAAGTCACTGAAGAACTTCGTACAGCATTCGGATTGTCTGTCACCGTGGTTCCGATGTCAAACGATTCAGTGCGAACAATTGTTCATCTGGAAGATGGCCCAGTTCCCTTCCAGGAATATTTTGTTCGCCTGCAGCACAATGTGCCAGTGACTCGCGTTGAATTTGTCGGAGCAAAGTCCGCAACATTCATTGATCACTCACTTCTCACTGACGCAGAAACAATTGTGATTGCACCATCAAACCCCATCGTGTCGATTGCCCCTATCCGCGCATTACCTGGCGTTGATGTAGCCCTTGCTGCGCGTCGCGACAGCGTTGTAGCGATCTCACCCATCGTGGCTGGCGCAGCACTGAAGGGTCCTGCCGACCGAATGCTGGTGGAACTAGGTCATGAACCAACGGTTGTTGGCATCGCTCGCATTTATGCCCCAATCTGCGGAACCCTAATCATCGATTCACAAGATGAACATCTTGCAGCGGCCGTAGAACGCGAAGGAATGCACTGCATCGCCACTGACACCATCATGTCAAAACCTGGTGTCGCTGCTTCACTCGCCCGCATTGCAATCGATGTACCCTCGAATAAAGGAGACCACTAATGGCACGACTCATGGCATGGAGCGTTGAAGGAATTGGTGAAATAGTTCCTGGTCAACAACTTGGCGACATCATTGTCGAAGCCTGCTCGGCAGAACCAAACGGCCCTCTGCGCGACAACGATGTGCTAATCGTGACACAAAAGATTGTCTCGAAGGCCGAAGGGCGCCTGGTGCCAATTGACCCAGACGATCCGCTCTCACACAAGGTTCTTGTTGAACAAGAAGCTGCTCGCATTGTTCGTCGACGTGGCGACCTGATCATCACAGAGACCAAACATGGTTTCGTGTGTGCAAACAGCGGAATTGACTTATCAAATGTTGAACGCGGATATGCGGCACTTCTTCCTCTTGATAGCGATCGCTCTGCGCGACGCATCAGAGACATTGTGCGCGCAAAGCTTGGCGTCACAGTGGGTGTCATCGTGAGTGACACCTTTGGTCGCCCATGGCGCAAGGGTCTTACTGATGTCGCAATCGGTGTTGCCGGTATTGCTGGCGTTGTTGACCTACGCGGCACCGAAGATGCGCTCGGCAGAGTGATGCAAGTAACAGAAGTGTGTGTTGCAGATGAATTAGCAAGCACTGGTGAATTAGTTATGGGCAAGTCAAACGGCGTGCCCGTTGCTGTAATTCGCGGCGGTGACCCTTCATGGTTTCGCGATTCCTCGATGGACGAAATTGTTCGGCCTCCGAGCGAAGACCTCTTTCGCTAACGCAACGTTGCGAGACCGTCTTTCAGCGATGTAAACGGCGACCACCCGAGTTGGATACGGGCACGTACCGGCGATAACGACAGACGAGCCAAATCATTGGGGCGTGCTGCACTTGTACGCGGTACGGGCGACGCAGCACCTGCCATCACTGCCCACAAATCTGAAACCGACGTAGCGATTCCTGTCCCGACATTCACCACTAAGCCACCAGCGCGGTCAGTGGCGCGAGCGATTGCATCAACCGTGTCGTCGATATAGATGAAATCACGTGTTTGCTTTCCGTTGCCGTGAACGATCGGTGCGCGACCATTTGCTAGCGCATCAACAAATGAGGCGACAACCCCATCGGCTGCTCTTTGGCGAGGTCCGTAGACATTTCCCATGGCAAGAACGGTGAATTCGACACCGTGGCGCTCGCGATACACAGAGTGAATGTCAGCTGCTGCGCGAGCTAACACTTCTTCACTGGTGCGAGGGTCGTTGATGTGACCTTCCTTGATTGGTAAATCTCGCACTGAAACTTCGCCATACAGCAAGCCGCTTGGCAATGCAGTAATGACTTTCCCAACGCCACCGAGGCGGGCGGCTTCAAGAATGGCAACCGACAATTGCAAACTCGACAATGCGCCATTGAGATGCGCATGCACTGGAGAAAACGTCGCAAGATTGATAATAATTTGCGGCCTGCGCAGTGACACAAGTTCTGAAAACTCACGAGATTCAATTCCAATGTTCTGAAATTTAAATCGTCCTGTTGCATTGCGGGCATCGGCCAAGTTGGTTAATGATCCACTTGACAAGTTGTCGACAACTTCAACTTCGTGACCTTCTGCAATAAGGCGATCAACAAGGTGAGAACCAATAAAACCAGCGCCACCGCACACCATAATCTTCCTGGATGCCATCGCTACATAGCTCCTTCTGGATCAGGCACTTTTGCATTAGCCAGTTGAGAAAAAGGTGCAACAGATGCTTCAGCACCAACAACACAATCAATCAGTGATGCTTCAGCACCAATGCTGCCCATGACAAGCGAACGCTCGAGGCGAACTCGAGCACCGATATGCGCACCAGGGAGAACAACTGAATCGATGATGACGCATCCCTCTTCCACTATGGCTGCTTCACCAATGACACTATGTGTAATTGAGGCTGACGAATGCACATGAGCTTGTGGCCCGACTGATGCCAAGATTCGCGTACGTGTTCCGTCAATGAGGTCAAGGTTGGCGCGCAAGTATGTACTGGGAAGACCAGTGTCGATCCAGTAATCGTCTGTCGGCATGGCTGCAAGAGTTCCGTCCGCCACCATTGCAGGGAATACGACACGTTCAATGGAAAGACGTTGCCCATCGGGAATGCGACTTATGACTGACGGCTCTAAAACGTATGTACCGGCGTTTACCAGATTGCTTGATGTTTCTCCTGGAGAAGGTTTTTCCACAAAGCGTTGCACCCACCCCTTATCATCTGTTTCGACCACTCCGAATTGCGATGGGTCAGCAACCGGTGTGAGGTGCAATGTTCCTTCTGCGCCTTGACTCTTATGAAACGCCACCAATGTCGACAGATCAACGTCACACATGATGTCGCCGTTCATCACAATAAATGTGTCAGACACGCCAGCATGACGTGCGGCAAACGCAATAGCGCCCGCAGTGTCGAGAGGTTCTGGTTCTACTGCGTAATGCAATGCGATTCCTGCACACACACCATCGGGAAATGCCTCAAAGAATGGTTCTGGTTTAAAACCAATTGCAAGAACTACTTCAGTAACACCGGCCGCACCGAGAGACGCAATGAGATGTTCTAATTGACGCACATTCGCTATTGGTAATAGTGGTTTTGGCGTAGTGAGAGTGAGTGGTCTCAGCCGAGTTCCGAAACCCCCGACTAGAACAACAGCGTGCATCAGCCGCCGGTGGTTGTTGTGGTGGCGCCAGCAACAATAGTTGTAGTACCTCCACCAAATTCAGTTGCCACGATGTCTGACAGCTTCGCGGCTGAATCTGGCAAAGGAATTTGCGTGCCAGGAGCAACGTACGCAACGGCGATTGCCATTTCGTCGTTCAGAATTCTGACGTTGGTGAAATCCGTGATGTAACGCTTTGAGTTTGCGTCTTCGCTGGCCTTTGGCCACGCGATGACTTGCACTTGTGCATCAACCAATTTGCCTGACTTGTCTTTGCACTGGTCTTTGCTGACCGCGTACGACACACCCTTGTTCTGGCTGGCTGGAAATGTGATTCCCTTGGTAGTCACTTCAACACCATAGGTATCGAGGTACAAGCCCAATTTGGCTTTCTTGCCTGCAGACGCGACTTGTGGATACCAGCGAATGACGCCATCTTCACGACTGAAGACTCCGTATTTCGCAAAATTCGGATCAGGTGTATCAGACTTTTGCATGTCGCCTGTGAGATCAGCCAGATAACCGTCACAGTGATAAATACCAAACGGAATGTGCCAGCGATCAGAAGTTGTTGGAGCTACGTCACTTGCAGCTGGTGCTTGACGAGCATAAGAAATAAGACCAGTACCGACAATGACGATGACTGCCATGATGGTCGGGAAAAGAGTGCCGCTCTGAAAGCGCACCTTCTTGCCTTTGCCCTTCTGTGCGAGACGGGCGACCTTTTTTGCTGATGAACCACTAACCACGAAGGATTGAGGCTACCTGCTAGACGCCCAGTGAGGCGATTACATCGAGGTATGAATTAGCAACCCGCGCAGGAGAGACATGAGATTCGACCCATAATCTGCCTCGAGCCCCTGCTTCGGTGGCTGCTGAACCCGAATTCACCATCGCACGAAGTGCATCAGTGAAGGCAATCGGATCTTCGGGTGCAACTGAGAC
>JBAXUC010000116.1:0-4515 GCA_037129855.1 Actinomycetota bacterium
CGTACGAGGTCCACCAGGACCACCAGGGCCTGGACGACTGCCAGGACCAGGACGAAAACCAGCACCACCAGGGCCAGGGCGTGCGCCACCAGGGCCAGGACGGAAACCAGGACGAGCTTCACCAGGAGCTACACGGCCGCCTGGAGGAGGCGGAATGGGTCGACCAGTTGTCGACATTGGGCCCGGAGGAGGAGGGATTGGTCGAGCACCAGGAGCGCTTGGACCACGAGGAGGCATGCCGGTTGGTGGCATGCCAGGAGGAGTTGACCGAGTCGACGGCGCTGGTCGCGCTGACGGCATCGGGTTGATTGGAGGACGAGGAATCGAACTTGTCGGACTTGGACGTCCACTTGAAATCACGCGTGATTCACCGGTTGGAGTTTCAGCGACTGGTGCAGGCGCTTCAACAACTGCGGCAGCAGGTGCCTCGACAACAGGAGCAGGAGTTTCAATCACTGGTGCAGGTGCGGGCGCTTCAACAACCGCTACAGGTGCAGGCGCATCGACAACAGGAGTTGGTGCTTCAACGACAGGTGCTGCCTCTACTTTTGCAGCAGCAGCTTTTTTAGCGGGTGCTTTTTTAGCAGCAGCTTTCTTGACAGGAGCTGGTGTGCTTCCATCTTCAGCGTCAACTTTTTTGACAGCAGCTTTTTTGACAGCAGCTTTCTTCGCAGGCTTCTCTTCTTCAGGCTGAACATCACGTTTCAACCCGTCCTTGACGGCCTTGCGACGAACACGGTCAGCTTGAGCTTCTTCCATCGAGGACGACACGCCCTTGACGTCGATGCCCATCGTCTTTGAAAGATCGAGTGCTTCTTTGTTCGTGAGGCCAAGCTCTTTTGCGAGCTCGGCGATTCGGATCTTCTTGACTGGCAAGGGTTAGGCCTCCGTGCTTTCGGCTGTCGCTGGCGTGTTGCCTGCCCACTCTTGTTCACTTACGACAGAGCCATCAGTGTTGTGAAATTGCATTTCGCCAGTTTCGTCGTCCTTGCGCCATTCGCCCTCTGCGTATTCAGTTTTACGCGGTGATTGACGTGGTTCAAAAATGCCGTTTGATTCGTTGACTGCTTGCGTTTCTGACTTGATGTCAATACGAACACCAGTAAGTCGAGCTGCAAGACGAGCGTTCTGTCCTTCTTTACCGATTGCCAAAGACAACTGGAAGTCGGGAACAATGACATCTGCTTGCGTTGAGTCTTCACTGAGACGAACTTCAGTTACTTTCGCTGGCGACAAAGCCTTTGAAACAAAATCATGAAGATCTTCAGAGTACGAAACGATGTCGATTTTTTCGCCGCGAAGTTCGTTAACAACCATGCGCACGCGTCCACCACGAGCACCAACACAAGCGCCTACTGGGTCGACGTTTGGATCGTTGGAGAGAACTGCAATCTTTGTGCGGTGGCCAGGCTCACGAGCACATGACTTGATTTCGACAACTCCGTCAGCAATTTCAGGCACTTCTAGTTCAAACAAACGCTTGATAAGACCTGGGTGAGTACGGCTCACAACGATCTGTGGGCCCTTTGCAGTTTTGCGTACTTCAACGATGTATGCCTTCAGACGAGCACCAGTTTCTGGACGCTCGTATGGCACTTGCTCTGCTTGTGGCAAGAGTGCTTCCACTTTGCCAAGGTCGAGCAATGCATAGCGGCCATCTGATTGCTGAATGATTCCGGTGACAAGGTCGCCTTCGCGGTTTGCATATTCTTCGAATTTGCGATCGCGTTCTACTTCGCGGATTCGCTGACTCATCACTTGCTTGAACGTTGCAGCCGCAATACGGCCAAGTTCATGCTTGTTCGGAGTGTCGTCGCGTTCGTTTACCCAGTTGCCGTCTTCATCCACGTCATAGGCGGTGAACTTCATGTCGAGGTTCTCTGGGTTGACCTCAACGATGACTTCATCGGCAGCATTTGGCCGCTTCTTGTACGCAGTGGCAAGAGCCTCTACTAATACCTGCAACAAAGCATCAATACTGATGCCGTGATGTTCTGCGAGCAGACGAACTGCATCGGACATATCTAGGTTGCTCATTGTGTGTTGACCTCCTGATTGTTGGTGGATTCAGATTGGGCAGCGGCGTTGCGCTTTGCGGCGCGTGCCTCTGGAGAGTTGGGTTTTGCTTGGGTCTCCCAAACGAAAACGGTTTTTGCCTTTTCGATGAGCGACAGTGGAATTTCGACAGTGTCAGAAGAATTCTCAAGGCGAACACTTGCTGTAGTGGAAGTAGCCCCGATGAGTGCGCCTGCGAAACGGCGACGGCCATCAAGTTCGGTTACCAGACGAATGGTGACGTTTTTTCCGACTTCGCGCTGAAAGTGGTGAGGGGTACGCAAGGTGCGCTCGAGGCCTGGGCTTGTGACTTCAAGAGTGAATCGGCCAGGTACAACATCGTCGTGTTCAAGTTCGCGGCCAAGAAGGCGCGTAACGAGAGAGATCTGATCGACATCAACACCCGACTCTTGGCCTGTTGGGGTATCGATGGTGACGCGCAAAATGCCGCCGGCAAATTCAAGGTCATATAGCTCAAGGGAAAGGTCGGCCAAGATGGGAGCAACCATGGCTGTCACTGCTTCTACGACATTGATCGACATATGACTCACCTCTCCCGCCAAAAACTTGGCTCTAACAGAACAAAAGGCACGGGGGTAAGCCCGTGCCTCAGGTTCACCGAACTTCAAAGGACGGGGACAATCATATCCAAGCAAAGTAAGGTTTCGCTCCGATGCTCCGTTCCTCCACACTCTTCGTTCGCACCCTTCGTGATGACCCGGCCGACGCCGAGGTCCCTAGCCACCGATTGCTGGTGCGCGCTGGCTATATCCGCCGTGCCGCCCCAGGCGGATACACATGGCTCCCCCTTGGCTGGAGGGTCCTGCGCAAGGTCGAAGCCATCGTGCGAGACGAGATGGATTCGATGGGAGCACAAGAAGTTCACTTTCCAGCCATGCTCCCCCGCGACATTTATGAGCTCACTGGTCGCTGGGAAGAATACGGCGACAATCTCTTTCGCCTGAAAGACCGCAAGGGTGCCGACTTCTTGTTGGGACCAACCCACGAGGAGATGTTCACACTGCTCGTCAAGGATTTGTATTCCAGTTACAAAGATCTTCCTGTCTCGCTGTATCAAATTCAAACGAAGTACCGCGATGAAGCACGTCCGCGCGCCGGCTTGTTGCGTGGCCGCGAGTTCCTTATGAAGGACAGTTACTCATTCGATATCGATGATGCAGGACTAGCCGCAAGTTACAACGCGCACCGCGATGCATATGAACGAATCTTTACGCGCCTGAAATTGCCGTACGTCATTGTGAAGGCAATGAGTGGCGCCATGGGTGGTTCTGCAAGCGAAGAGTTCTTAGCTCCGATTGAAGTAGGCGAAGACACATTCGTTCGTTGCACTAAGTGTGACTACTCTGCGAACACCGAAGCAGTTACAACTGCAGTTCTTTCGCCCGACACATCCACATACGCAGCCACCGCCGTTGTTGAGACTCCTAACTGCCCCACCATTGCTTCACTCGTAGATTTCCTCAACGCCAATCCTGCGCGTACTGATCGAGCGTGGGCAGCCTCCGACACATTGAAAAATGTCGTGTTGCAGTTGCGTCATCCTGATGGCTCTACAGAAGTACTGGTTGTTGGAGTTCCCGGTGACCGCGATGCAGACATCAAACGAATTGAAGCACAAGTATCACCATCTGAAGTTGAGCCACTTGATGACGCAGGATTTGCCAACCATCCTGGCCTTATTCGCGGATACATCGGACCACAGGTTCTCGGCGCAACAAGCGCCACTGGCATTCGCTATCTCCTAGACCCTTCAGTTGTCGCTGGCAGCGAGTGGGTTACAGGTGCAAATGTTGCTGGTTCTCATGTTCTGCATTTGGTCAATGGACGAGACTTCACTGCTGACGGAACGATTGAAGCTGTTGAAGTGGCAGCCGGAGATCCGTGCCCATCGTGTCGCGAGCCATTGGAAATTGCGCGCGGTATTGAGATTGGTCATGTATTTCAGTTGGGTCGCAAATACGCAGACACACTAGGCCTTTCAGTTCTTGATCAAAACGGCAAACAAGTAGTGGTCACAATGGGTTCGTATGGCATTGGTGTTTCGCGTGCTGTTGCTTCAATTGCCGAAGTGTTCCACGATGACCTCGGCTTGAAGTGGCCGCGTGCGATTTCTCCTGTAGATGTACACATCGTCGTCACAGGAAAGAACGGCGATGAGATCACCGTTGCTGGCGAAAAACTCGGTGCCGAACTTGAAGCGGAGGGACTAGAAGTTCTTATTGATGACCGCAATGGTGTGTCACCCGGCGTCAAGTTCAAAGATGCAGAACTCATTGGAATCCCCACCATCGTTGTGGTTGGGAAATCTCTTGCCGAAGGAAACATTGAGTTACGCAACCGCCATGCGGGCACCAATGAAGCAGTCCCACTTGCCGATGCGGTGCAACGCATTGTTGCATTGGTGCGCGAAGGATAAACAATGTTTCGCCATGTCATAGG
>JBAXUC010000117.1:0-4504 GCA_037129855.1 Actinomycetota bacterium
TGACAACAGACGGCACATCAGCTATCACTGACAATGCACGCGATGCGGTTACTCGTCTTATTGCCTTTCTCACTACATTTCGTTCTAGAGTAACAATCTCAATTCAGCCTGAAATCATTGCTGCTTTTGCTAATTCTTCACAACCAGCTGATGCAGAACTCTTTATAAAACTGCGCGAACTATTGCGAGATCGAACAATAGTGAACACCACATTTGCGCCGTGTAATCCTTCTCTTTTCGCAGCAATGGGTTTGACGTCTGAATTTATTGCACAATTGAAATTCGGAGAAGGCACGTTGAATCGACTTCTTCCCGGAGTCACCATTCAGCGTCACACGTGGATTGCGTCTGACAATATCGATGCACCCGCAATGTCGGTGTTGAAGTCTGCTGGCATCACATCTGTCATCTTGTTGCCGTCTGCACAGACGTTGGTAACGAGTGAACGGTCGTTATCCCTGCTCGGTCGTGCAACAAAAACAGGTAACGAATTAATCTCTGTTGTCAGCCCGTTGAGCAATGTCACACAGATCAAGCACGCTCAACCAGAGGGCTCTGAACGTCTCGCCTACAAAATTGCAGCAGAGCTTCTGGTGGAGCGAGACGATCTGCTTGCTCAAGAAAGCGTTCCTTCTGAAATCAAGATGGGCGTGGTTGCCTCCTTTAGCGATGCGGCCGAGTCTGGCGCAGTCGTCGTCGCAACGCGAGCCCTCTCACAATCCGGTGGTTTTTCCATTAATGACTTTGGAGGGGCCATTGTTGTTAACCCAATAACCCCAGCAGTTGCCTTTGCAAAAAACTCCACATCGTTCGATACCAGTCGTACCTCAAGTATTCGTGCAACGCGACGAGAGTTAGACGCCACACAGTCCATGCTTGGCCCTGACGATGTTCGCCGCGAGACCTGGCCGTCTCTCTTTTCGCTCGGTACGTCCACAATTACTGCTTCCCCCGGCACCTACATCACTTCCTTGCGCACAACGATGCGTGCAACTCGCGATGCAATCACTGTGACCACGCCAAAGTCGGTCACGCTCTCTAGCCGTACCGGAGCAATTCGCATCCAAGTTCGCAATGACTCAGAACAGGACCTCACGGTGCGGGTGCGCATGAGCAGCGCCAAATTGACCCTGTCAGAACCGGTCAGAATTGTGGTCTTAACAAAAGGCGGCACGACAGAACTCAATGTGTCAGCCACGACACGTGCAAGTGGTGAAATTCCCATCTCCATCTGGGTGTCCACACCAGTAGGAAACCAGTCCGTTGTGGACCCCATCACTATTTCTGCCAACGTCAATGCCATCGCGGCGTACGGCCAAATCGTGAGCCTCCTGCTGGTGCTGGTGCTTTTTGCATGGTGGTGGTCGAACCGTCGGTCAGCACGACGCGAACGCTTAAGCGCGACTACGGTCTAATCCATGACCGTACGCATAGTGACCGATTCCTCCTGTGACCTTCCGCAAGCCATGGCCGATGCCTTAGGGATTCGCATTGTTCCCCTCAGTGTTCGTTTTGGCGACACCGAATACATCGACCGCACCACCATCACCGCCACTGAGTTCTGGTCAAAATGTGCTGCGTCTGCGACATTGCCCGAAACTGCTGCTCCGTCTCCTGGTTCCTATGAGGAAACCTACCGAAGTCTTGCTGCAGAAGGCGCAACCACCATCGTTGTCGTCGCACTCTCTTCAGATTTGTCAGCCACAATGCAGAGTGCGGAGCTTGCAGCCCGTGCCGTTGCTCCTGGCATAGATGTTCGCATTGTCGACAGTCGCAATGCCTCAATGGGGCTTGGCCTCACAGTTCTGGCCTGTGCCGAACTCGCCAAGACCGGTGCTTCTGCAGACGAAGTGGTCGCTCGCGCACATTCAGTCATTCCTCGCACCCGAGTGTTTGCTGCGCTCGACACGCTCGACAACTTGAAAAAGGGTGGTCGCATTGGTGGAGCGAAGGCCATGCTTGCAACTGTCATGTCGATTAAGCCGTTGATCTCCATTACGAATGGTCTTGTCGAAGAAGCTGGCAAACAGCGCACACGATCAAAAGCACTTGCGCACCTCGTTGACATTTTGCGCAATCAAGAAGTTCCCATCGAGCGTCTCAGTATTCTGAATGCACAATGTTCTGACATCGATGCATTTGTTGCAATGGTGAAAGAGGTCTACACCGGCGAAATTATTGTCGGTGACATCGGTGCTGTTATCGGTACTCACGCCGGTCAAGGAACAATCGGAATCGTTTTTCTCCTTTCTGCATAAGGGGTATACCCCGCCTAGGGGGTGTTTCAGAAGTAGCGTTTGCTCCCAGTAATGGCTGCAGCACGACACTCCGATGACCTCATAGGTAATAGGTACCGTCTTGAGAGCACGATTGCCTCTGGTGGCATGGCAGACGTGTGGCGTGCAACTGACTTACAGCTAGGTCGTTTAGTCGCTGTAAAACTCTTACGCGCCAGTGTTGTCGATGATCCCATCGTCACCGAAAGGTTTCGCCGCGAGGCTCGCGCACTTGCACGACTGACACATCCGAACATTGTTCCGGTGTATGACTGCGTCGAAGAAAACGGTCAAGTCGCATTAATCATGCGACTCATTGAAGGTAAGTCGCTGCGCGAATTACTCGATGAAGCCAATGACTCAGACCAAGCAGGAATGCTCAGCGTTCATCTCACTGTGCACATTGGCCGCGCAATTGCAGCTGCGCTTGCCAAAGCGCACGCAGAAAATATTGTGCACCGTGACATCAAGCCGGGCAACATTCTCATCATGCAACAAGGTGAAGTGTTGTTGACAGATTTTGGAATAGCCAAGCCCTTAAAGAGTTCAAAAGAAGACGGCACAGACCTCACTCGTGTTGACATCATGATGGGCACTGCGAAGTATTTGTCGCCAGAACAAGTGCAAGGCCGTGATCTTGATGGTCGTGCAGACATGTACTCACTGGGGCTTGTTTTGTACGAATGCCTTGCAGGACATGCTCCATTTAAGGAAGATAACGATCAAGCCACGGCCGTTGCACGTCTGCAACGCGATCCAACCCCGCTGAGTGGAATTCGTTCTGATGTGCCAAGCAATGTCATCGCAGTCGTAAACAAAATGTTGCGTCGTAAACCAGAAAATCGTTACAACGACTGCAACGAAGTTGCTCAGGCTCTTGAATCTGCAATTAAAAATGTGCACGACGCCATGACGCCGGTTGATGGTTTCACGCCCGCAATGAGTGCACCAACAACAGCCCGTCCGCGTCCAGTTCTCAATGATCCGTTGATGCCAAAGAAACAACCACGCACACTGTCGGTTGTGGAAACTGACGACACGCCACCACGGGCTGTTACTAAAAGAGACGCGACACCACGCGGAGTTGTGCGCGCAGATAATTCATTGCCTCGCTCACAACAAACGTCGACGAAGCGCAAGTACATTCCCATTGCGTTGCTGCTTGTTGCTGCATTAGTGATGTCTGTGTTGCTGTGGCGTGGATTACAAAATACAAAATCGGTGCCTGGCGGTGCAGCACCTGTCGTCCTTAACGATGTTGTCGTTGGTCCTGTCTCGGTGGTCGGCATGCGCAGTTACGACCCCAATGGTGATGACGGGCAAGAGAACGAAGCCATGATTCCTAACCTCACCGACAACAATCTGGCCACCTCGTGGACCACTGTCTGTTACGGCAACCAATATTTTGGTTCCAAAGGTGGCGTCGGAGTCATCGTGCAGTTGTCTGGCATCGGTATTGGTGCTTTAGCCGCAACATTCGGAACTGCCCCATGGAACGCCGAAGTCTTCGTGTCAACAAGTGAAGCCATTCCCACCACACTCGACGGTTGGGGCCTGCGCGTTGCAGATTCTTTTGGCGCAGAGCCAGGAGCTGCAACATTCCCCGTTGCCACACCAGGACGAAATGTCTTGCTGTTGATGCGTGAAGCGGGCCGAAGCACCTCGTGCAGTAACAGCAATCCCTATAAGGGCATGCTGTCTGACCTTTCCTTCACATCAGGCAAGTAGCGCGCTCAGCCAACTAACTAGTCTGTTGGCATCGCAGACGTTGATGATTCCCTTCTCGTTCGTCGCGCCAAGCGCGGCGACCAAACTGCTATTGATGCCTTGTTACGTGCCCACTACGACACGGTGCGGGCAATCTGCCATCGCATCGTTATCAATAAATCAGATGCAGAAGATGCCACCCAAATGGCTCTGATTTCCATTGTTCGCGCAATTCCCTCATTCGACGGCCGCTCAAAATTTTCAACATGGATCTTTCGCATTGCCACTAACGCAGCTCTCGATGAAGTGCGTCGGATCCAACGTCGACCCCTTCCCACAGATAAGGAGTCGGTCTATGACTCGCCCGCTGGCGACCACACCAGTGCCGTTGATGCTCAAATCGATGTTTCTGGGGCTTTATCCCAATTGCCAGAGGAATACCGCGCCGCCATTGTTCTTCGCCACGTTGCTGATCTTGATTACGAAGAGATCGCTGCCATCCAAGGGGTGCCCGTTGGGAC
>JBAXUC010000118.1:0-4490 GCA_037129855.1 Actinomycetota bacterium
GCGGTTGCTTGTCGCAGAAAGATAAAGACGTCGTTGCGCAGAAAGCTCCGTGGGTTGACGTTGTGATGGGTACCCACAATGTGCATCGCACGACTGAGTTGTTGAATCAATCCATCGAGCACGGCCCAATCACAGAAATTCTTGACGAAGCAGTGCTTGATGATTACACGTTGTTTCCTAGTGCGCTGCCTGTTCGCCGCGAGACCACATATAACGCGTGGGTGACTATTCAAATCGGTTGCGATAACTCGTGTGCCTATTGCATCGTGCCGGCAGTACGTGGCCGTGAAATTAGTCGACCGTTCGTTGATGTCATTGGCGAGGTGGCGCAGTTGGCTTCAACCGGAGTGACTGAAGTGACCTTGCTTGGTCAGAATGTGAATAGTTACGGTCGTGATATCACGTTGGCTGAACGCCAGGCCGGTTCCGACGGTCGAGTGCAGCCGCTCTTCGCCGACTTGTTGCGAGCAGCAGGAGATGTTGAAGGTATTCGTCGTGTGCGATACGTAAGCCCGCATCCGAAAGACATGCGCGTTGATGTTTTGGAAGCCATGGCTAATACCGAAGCAGTATGTGAGCACCTGCACTACCCGCTGCAGTCGGGTTCAGATCGTGTGCTCTCGTTAATGCATCGCGGGTACACAGCTCAGCGTTATATGGAGCGACTGGCTGATGCGCGCCGGCTGATTCCGGATTTGTCCGTCACCACCGACATCATTGTTGGATTCCCTGGGGAAACAGAAGCTGATTTTCAGTGCACTTTAGAAATTGCCGCTGAGGCAATGTTTGATAACACGTTTGAATACATTTTCTCACCTCGTGAAGGTACGCAAGCAGCAGATATGTCAGAGCATTTCATTGACCCAGCCATTGTGTCTGATCGATTCGATCGTTTGAAAATAGTGGTCGAGCATTCAGCGCTGATCAAACACGAGGCGCGCATTGGCCGAATTGAAGAAGTAGTGGTGCAGGGCCCTAGCCGCCGTAACCCGAATGTGTATTCGGGTCGTACTCGTCAATACAAGCTGGTGCATTTCAGTTCTGATGTTGCACTTCGCCCAGGTACGTACACCACCGTGGAAATCACAAAGGCTGCACCGCATTTCCTCACTGGCTTCTTGGTAGAGGTTCTGCAAATGGCTACTCACAAAATCCGCATACCTGTGGTGTCGGTATAACTGCATGACTATTCGTCGGTCAGTTGTTGTGCTTGGGCCAACAGCAAGCGGGAAAAGCGACGCAGCAATGACAGCTGCTGCATTGCAACCAAAAGGCTCAGTGCATGTCATCGTCGCAGACTCCATGCAGGTGTACAAGCGAATGGATATCGGTACTGCAAAGCCATCGCCAGCAGACCAAGCCCTCATTCCTCATCATTGTCTTGACGTGGCTGAACCAAACGACAGACACACGGTGGCTCACTATGTTGAAAACGTGGCGGCTGCCCGTTTGGCAATTTCTGATGCTGATGCATCTGAATTGATTGTCGGTGGAACTGGTCTATATGTCACTGCCATTGTTGACGGGCTAGATATGCCAGGTGAATACCCCGAGATTCGAGCTGAGTTAGAAGCGAACGAAGATACTGAGGCGATGTTTGCTCAGTTGCTCACGCTGGACCCTGAAGCAAGCACAAAGATGGATCCAAACAACCGTCGTCGGCTGATTCGTGCTCTTGAAGTGTGTTTGGGAAGTGGTGAGAAGTTCAGTTCGTTTGGCGAAGGAATCGGTTCGTATAGTCCCACATCAACAACATTGATTGGGTTGCGTTGGGATCGCGACGTTCTTCGAACACGAATCGCCCAGAGGGTGAACATCATGATGGAGCGCGGGCTCGTTGAAGAAGTTCGCGCCCTCTTGGCTGAACCAAATGGGCTGGCGTTTACTGCTCGTCAAGCTCTTGGGTATAAGGAAATGATTGAACACCTGGAGGGCCGTTGGTCGCTAGACGAGGCGGTAGCTGCCACCATTTTGCGCACCCAGCAGTTTGCTATTCGCCAAGACCGCTGGTTTCGCCGTGACCCACGAATCCAATGGGTTGATGTGCATGAAGACCCAATTGAAGAAGTCACCCCTAGGGTGGCAGCTGCATTGGAATAGTGTCTGTGCCAATGCACGTTTCGCTCTCAAAACACCATGGCCTCGGCAATGACTTTCTTGTGTACGACATGGCACAGGGTGATCAGTCGAATTGGCCACAGCTGGCACAGCAGTGGTGTGAGCGTTCGACCGGAGTCGGAGCCGACGGTCTGTTGTTACTGACAATTGTCGACAACACAACACTTGGTATGCGTTTGTATAACGCAGATGGAAGCATCGCTGAAATGAGCGGCAATGGAATTCGTTGTTTGGTACAAGCTGCACACTTCACGTTGAAGGGCGTTGCCGGAACCGTGTATGACGTGTCAACTGACGCAGGTTCACGCGAAGCCGTGGTCACTAGCGAATGGGATGACGACACCATTCACATCAGTGTTGACATGGGATATGTCGAAGATCTTGACGAGCCACAGAATTGGGCATCGTTGCAGTGTGATCCATTGCGTCCAGTACGTCACGTATCGCTTGGAAACCCGCATTCGGTAGTGGGGGTTGAAGAGGTGAGGGCAATAGACCTAGTTCATCTCGGTTCGCTCGTGCCGCATATCAATTTGGAAGTCATCGAACAAGGCCCGGAAGCCAACGCAATTACTATGCGTGTACATGAGCGTGGTGCAGGTGTGACACGTGCGTGCGGAACTGGTGCATGTGCTGCAGCCGATGCGGCCTTGGTGTGGGGGTTAGTTCCGCGTTCGGTGGAACATGTTGTTGTGCACATGGATGGCGGAGACGCCCGCGTTCGCATCTCTGATGATCGGCGTGCCACGCTGATTGGGCCGACCGTGTTTATTGCCAACATCACGGTTCATGCATGAGTAACCCGTACCAGGAGGCGCTCGGTGCGACTCTTATCGAACGCACATTTCGCGAACGCATTGTGTTGGTCGGTGTCACGATGGGTGGACAAACAGACGACGAGACAGAAGAAGGTCTTGACGAACTCTCATTGTTGATTGACACGGCAGGTGCAGACGAAGCCGCACGGTTAACGCAACGTCGTGATTCTCCTGATTCAACGTTTTATATCGGCAAAGGAAAAGTTGATGAGCTGAAAGAAGTGTGTCTGGCGCTTGATGTAGACACCGTGGTATTTGATAACGAATTATCACCTGGTCAGCAGTACAACTTGGAAAAGGCGTTGGGCCGAACAGCTCTTGACCGCACTGCAGTCATTCTTGACATTTTTGCTCAAAATGCGCACACGCTCGAAGGTAAAGCACAAGTTGAATTGGCCATGTTGCGGTACAGATTGCCACGTTTGCGTCGTGGTGCAAAAGCAGGCCTTTCACAACAGGGTGGTGGAATTGGTACTCGTGGACCTGGTGAAACTCGACTTGAAGTTGACCGTCGTCGCATCATGCGTCGCATTACGAAGCTGGAACAAGATTTGGTGGCGTTGCGTCACACGCGTCAAACACAACGAAAGAGCAGAGGCCGTAGTGGGCTTGCCTCTGTAGTAATTGTTGGGTACACAAACGCAGGAAAATCAACGTTGTTGAATTCACTCACACGAGCAGGTGTGTTGGTGGAAGACCGATTGTTTGCAACTCTTGACCCGACTACGCGCCGTTTATCTCTGCCTGGTGGAGAGCCAGTGCTGCTGACCGACACTGTTGGGTTTATTCGTCAATTGCCCCACGGACTCATTGAGTCATTCAAGAGCACGCTAGAAATCGCAGCGGAAGCTGACATGTTGGTGCATGTTGTTGATGCAAGTGCTGTGCATCCTGAGCAGCAAATCACTGCTGTTCGTGAAGTTCTTGCAGAAATTGGTGCAGACCAAGTCCCTGAATTCTTCGTCTTCAATAAGGCCGACTTGGTGGAAGATTGGGGAGCCTCGTTGGTGGAAGATCACCAGGGTGCGGTTGCAGTATCGGCATTGCGCAACGAAGGCTTAGAGATCATGATGAGACGTCTGGCAGATCGCATGCGGGCAATTACACAAGTGACCGAGTTGATGGTGCCGTATGACCGAGGCGACATCCTTGCGTCGATTCATCGCGAAGGTGAAGTTGTGATGTCAGAGCTAGAAGACGGTGGAATGCGTATTCGTGCCCGCTTGTCTAGTGCCTCAGAGGGTCGATTGCGTGAGTTCGTTGTTCCTCTGACAAATCAGCGAAACTAGAGCACCATGACTGATCGCGACACCGTTGGCTTCGTGCCACCCCCATACCCGTACGACCGCTTAGACGCGTATCAGAAACTCGCCGCAGCACATGACGGCGGAATAGTTGACCTGTCTATTGGTACGCCCTGTGATCCACCGCCTCCAGCAGTTATTGAAGCCTTGTCGCAATCAAATTCCGAGCGTGGTTACCCGGCTTCCATTGGTTCTGAAGCATTGCGTCGTTCAATTGCTCGATGGATGGGTCGCAGATTCGAAATTGATG
>JBAXUC010000119.1:0-4433 GCA_037129855.1 Actinomycetota bacterium
AAGATGGGCCGGGAGTGGGTGTGATACTTGTAACAACATGCCAAGAACATGGGTCTTTAGTACCCGGGGCATCGAAATTGACTTGTGCTTCGATGTTGTCTCCAATTAGTGAACCAGAGCCGTTGGCCTCTGCCAGAACAACGGTTGGTTGCCGTGAGATATCAATGAAGATGGTGAGGACAAGGGCGCTAGCGCATAGCAAGGCCAGTGGGTGGTGAATGGAACGTGATTGCACGATGAACCTCCTAGGAAAACCGATTGTCGGGACGTGATTGTGACGAAACTCATTCCCGTTGTGCAGTCAGGATGTGTGCGGTGCCTGAGTGTTGTTGGCGAGCCGCGTGGGGATAACCTGTTAGGACCCTGAAAACAGGTCGCACGTGGAAAGCAGATTGGTGTCTATGACCCAGCAGCACCCAGAGTTAGAGCTAGAGCAGGCGTACATCCTGCATGCCTATGAGTGCCTGGAAGCAAGCCGTGTCGGCGCGCTGAAGATTCGTGACCTCACTTCTTCTGGCCCTGGCGGAACGTTTCAAGCGCGCCTTGAGCGCAATGTGTTTGACGAAAATCTTGTTCACCGTTTAGAACAACTCGAATTGGGAAATGCTGCGTTGGTGTTTGGGCGTATTGATCGCGCATCCTATTCCGGAGATGCCGTGGAAAGTTTCCATATCGGACGTCTCGCTGTGGCTGATGCCAACCGTGAACCTGTAGTTGTTGACTGGCGTGCGCCGGTTGCTGAGCCGTTTTATCGTGCCACAGGTCGTGAGCAAATGGGCTTGTTACGCCGTCGTCATTTTGTTGTCGAAGGTCCGCAATTGTTGGCACTGGAAGACGAGCTGTTTGGCGAAGGTCATCTGGGTGTTGGACAAGACGAAGGACTCGGCGATGACCCACGACAAGGACTGCGCGGATACAGCACGTTGCTCACTGCACTTGGTCGTAGCCGCACCGGCCAGTTGGGCGACATCGTTGCCACTATTCAGGCAGAACAAGATGAAATTATTCGTTCACCACAGGCTGGGGTATTGGTTGTGCAAGGTGGCCCTGGAACAGGCAAGACCGTTGTTGCGCTTCACCGCGCTGCCTATTTGTTGTACACACATCGTTTCCCGTTAGAAGATCAAGGTGTATTGGTTATTGGGCCAAACAGAGTGTTCTTGCGCTACATCGAACGTGTATTGCCATCGCTTGGTGAAGCAGGTGTGCAGCAGGTAATTTTGGCTGACCTAATTCCCGAGGTGCAGTTTGGACTGCGTGAAACTTCAAATGTGGCGCGAGTCAAAGGCAACAAGCGCATTGCAAAAGTAATTGACAAAGCAATCACAGATCGTGAACGGCCAATTCGTGAAGATGTGCAATTGCCATATGGCGTTGGTTTTGTTCGTTTGCGCGCAGAAGAGTCTGTGCAAATTATTAAAGCTGCTCGTCGTCGCTACCACCGTCACAACCAAGCACGCCGTTATGTTGAAAACGAAGTATGGGCTGCACTTGCTGCAAGTTTCCGAAGCGGCGCTGATGCAGAAGATATTCGCGATGCGCTGACGGGTTCATCAGAAATTCGTGCTGTTTTAGAGCGCATGTGGCCAGTACTGACCCCAGCTCAGTTATTGCATGATCTGTTTGGCTCAAAGGCATTGCTTAAATTGGCTGGCAATGGCATCATGCCTGAAGCTGATTACTTGGCTTTGTATCGCGAACGTTCTGATTCATTAGAAGATGTGCGCTGGAGCAATGCTGATGCTGCGTTACTCGATGAAGCGCGTTTCTTATTAGGGCCACGCCCGCGAAAGAGCGGCAAGGTTGACGAAACTGATGAAATTCGAACTTTCGGACACATTGTGGTTGATGAAGTGCAAGACCTCACTCCGATGCAGTTGCGCATGGTCACGCGTCGTTCACTTAGCGGCTCAATGACTGTTGTTGGCGACATTGCCCAGGCGACGGGTCCACTTGCGCCAAATGATTGGAAGGATGTTCTTGAGCATCTGCCATCACGCAAAACGCCGCGTGTCGTTGGTTTATCCGTCGGTTATCGCATCCCGGCGCAAATTATGGAACTGGCTGACAAGGTCATGCACGCTGCAACTCCGGGGCTTCGCGCACCGAGAAGTGTTCGTGAAGGAGACGAAGTGCCCGTCATTACTGCCGTCGAATCTGCCGATGCGTTGTATGAAGCTGTCATTACGCGCGCCCGTGTGCTGTTGCAACAAGCAGGTGGAGGCAGAACTGCCATAATTTGCCCTGATGACATGGTTGATCAGATGTCATCTGCATTAGTTGCTGCATCAGTTCCTCACGGACGTGCACAAGCTGCCGGCCTTGACGAGAGCCTATCTATTGTTCCCGCTTCGTTAGCAAAGGGGCTCGAACTTGATGACGTCATCGTGGTCGAGCCGTCAGCAATTGTTGCCGATGATGCGCAGGGTTTGCGTCTTCTGTACGTAGCACTGACGCGTTCAACGCGTAGTTTGACGGTGGTGCATCGCATGCCATTGCCTGACGCAATGTTGTAATTGTTACTTATTTAAAAGTGGCGTTACTGCGTCAATGATGAGCGGAATAAAGCGGAGTGCTTTGTCTGCATCAGCAGGTCTTTTGCTTTCAGCCGCTGAGTGAATAAGCCGCACGACTCGTTGCACGCTTTCAAGAACATCAATCTTTGAGTCGCGAATCAATGGTTCTACTGCCAGCAAGATCGCATCGGCTTCTGCAACTTTGGCTTTGTATACCTTTGAATTACCGTCAACGATTGCTTGTCCGAGACCATCTGCAACCAGTACTAATTGTTGAAGTAGCGAAATGATGGAGCCAGTTGGTATGACCAGGATGGTTGTGGTTGAAGCGGGAGCAACAGTTGAATCGGTGCTACCCGTGATAGTGGTTGCGCACGATGTGAGAGCGATAGCGCAAAGGGAAACACTCAGTAGGCGTTTGATATTCGTCAACGAGAAGCTCCGATGGTGAGGGAATTAGACAGTGACAAGTATGCGCGCGGTGGCATAGGAATCCACCGTGACAGAAGTGCCATCAATCAAGACAGTCATGTCGCCATCTTCTGCTCCAATTTGCACTGTTCCGTGTGACCCTGGAACTAAGTGTGAATTTTCAAGGAACTCCAACATGCCAGGAGTGAACTCAAGTTCTTCGGGGATACGAGAAACGGTGAATTCTTGACCTGAAGAGAGCTCTGAGAGTTTTTTGGCCGACGGGGGCGTGTACCCGCTGCCAGGAATTGGATTTCCGTGTGGGCAGGTGGTGGGTTCGCCGAGCAAACTACTCATTGCAACTTCTACTTCATGAGACATGACATGTTCCCAGCGACCAGCTTCGCGATGGGCAAGTGACCATGACAAACCAAGAATGTCGGTGATGAATCGTTCAGCAATGCGGTGACGTCGTACAACTCGCACTGCAAGTTCTTCACCAGTAACTGTCAATGTAATTTTTCCACCAGCAACTTCGATGAGAGATTCATCAGACATGCGTTTGATCATTTCTGATACTGATGGCCGCGATACCCGCAACCGATCAGCTATGCGGGCCTGAATGACGTCAAGGTCATCTTCGCGCAATTCAAAAATGGTTTCGCAGTATTCTTCGAAAGCTGGATGATGTTCACCGGGGACTGCCATGGACTCATTGTACCCAGGAGGAGACAGGTGTGGCTTCCTGGTGGCGCTTAGTGAGCGTTTGGTTGCCCTATCAAACGAAGTCCGCCCCACGCGAGTGCAGCGACCGCACGACCAAGTGCCACCGGGTCAAAGTCGCGGCCGTGTCGCAATACTTGCCGACTGACAGTTTCGGCCATTCCTACTAATCCGATTGCAAAAGTGACTTGGTCCTCTGCAGAAACGTCCGCGTGAATAAATGGGGCAATTGCTCGTGCCGCTGCATCTTCGAATTCACTGACTATGTCGGTAAATTCAGCATCAACTCTGGCGGAACTTTCATAGAGCAAGGCAAAAGCCTGCTTATTCTCTGCTACCCATGTGAAGTAAGAGATCATTCCTTGTTCGGTTTGTGTATGTGGATTGTCGGAACCAGTCACAGCATCAGTGACTGTAGAGACGAGGTCATCACCCACGAAGTGCAAAAGTTCGAGGTACAGAGCTCGTTTCGAATCAAAATATTGGTACACCACTGGCTTAGTTATTGATAATGCTTCCGCTATGTCGTTCATCGACGTGTTGTCGTAACCCGCAGAAGAAAACAAATCGAGTGCTTTATGAAGAATTTGAGGCCGCCGATTGATGGAAGAATTTGGCATGACTTATTCCTATCGACCGTGCTCGAGGTCGTCGCGTTCAGCAGCTTTAACTGCGTACCCGATGATGATTGAAGGCGCCAGCAAAATGGATCCGGCAATGATGCATGCAGTAACAGTGTTTATGAGAGGACCTTTGAATCCGATAACGAATGCAGTGACAAAG
>JBAXUC010000012.1:0-24106 GCA_037129855.1 Actinomycetota bacterium
ATGAAAAAGGGAAGCGGGTCCATATAGGGGACCGAGGCAAAGAGGATTCTGTTGCGGGCGCTCAGGATAAGGACCAGCAGTGGATGGTTATCGACGAGAGCTGGTCCGATATTGGTGCCAATGGTGCCAGCGGCAAACAACACGGAGGTAATAGCAATGAGTAATTTGCGCATCTGGGCAACCGTAGTGCCTGCGGGCTTTCACCATGCGTCACAGCATTGCTACGGTTCACTATGTCGTGGCGTAGGCCATTGAAAAACAGGGGGACACTATGAAGGGTTTAATGCAGCCGACACCATTGTCGATTAGCTACCTATTTGATCGTGCGGAAAAGTACCACCGCAATAAGCAAATCATCACGGCGACTGCTACAGGCCGCGAGCGCATTACCTACGGAGAATGGGCAGATCGCACGCGTCGCCTTGGTGGCGCATTAGATGCTCTTGGTATTTCAGCAACAGGCCGCGTTGGCACCTTTGCATGGAACACACAGCGACACCTTGAGTTGTATTTTGCCGCCCCATGTTCTGGTCGTATTTTGCACACATTAAATATCCGTTTGTTCCCTGAGCAGATCACGTACATCGTGAATCATGCTGAAGATGAAGTGATCTTCATTGACACATCGATCTATCCGTTGATTGAACCTTTGTTGTCCACATTCACAACCGTGAAGCATCTTGTATTTATGTATGACGGCAAGGGCGAAGTGCCAACTTCTGTTCCTGGTTTCCAAGTGCACGAATATGAAGCACTCATTGCAGCTGCAGCTCCTGTGCAATGGCCAGTTGTTGATGAAAATCAAGCAGCAAGCATGTGTTACACCAGCGGCACCACTGGCAACCCGAAGGGCGTTGTGTATAGCCATCGCAGCACATACCTGCACACAATGGGCACAATGATGGCTGATTCCATCGGCATCAGTGAATCAGACGTCATTCTTCCTGTGGTTCCGATGTTCCATGCAAACTCGTGGGGACTTGCTCACGCGGGCGTTGCAAGTGGCGCAACATTGGTGATGCCGGGGCCAGATTTGTCAGGACCAGCAGTAGCTAATTTGATCGTGGAAGAAAAAGTCACTGTGCCAGCAGGCGTACCGACAATTTGGATGGCAGTGCTGCCTGAATTGAAAGGTCGCGACACGTCGAACATTCGCGTGATTCCATGTGGTGGCTCTGCAGTGCCAAAGGCTCTCAGTGAGGCGTACCGCGAACAAACCGGAAAGCCAATCTTGCAGGCATGGGGCATGACAGAGACCAGCCCCATTGCAGCAGTGTGCACATTGTCATCAGAGGACCTGTTGTTGTCAGATGCTGAACAAGCAGAACTGCGCACAACTGTTGGCCTCATCAGTTTCGGTGTTGAAATGCGCGTTGTTGAGCCAGGCACGACAACTCCATTGCCGTGGGATGGTGCATCGCAAGGTGAATTGCAATGTGCAGGCGCATGGATTGCCTCTGACTATTACAACGACCCCCGTTCGCGCGAAAGTTTCACACCTGATGGATGGCTACGCACTGGCGACGTTGCAGTGGTTGACGCCAAGGGTCGTATTCGTTTAGTTGACCGCACGAAAGACCTCATTAAGTCCGGTGGCGAATGGATCTCATCTGTTGATGTTGAAAACGAACTGATGTCGCATCCGAAAATTGCTGAAGCAGCTGTTATTGGAGTGCCTCACCCCAAGTGGAGCGAACGCCCGCTTGCATGTGTTGTTATCAAACCCGGTGAGACACTGACTGAAGCAGAAGTGATTGCACATCTTGTTCCTCGTTTGGCCAAATGGCAATTGCCTGATGCAGTGGTGTTCATTCCCGAGGTGCCAAAGACGTCAGTTGGCAAGTTCTCAAAAAAGACGCTGCGTGAACAGTTCGTCGATTACGTACTGCCAGACGCTTAGAGGCGGCCGGCGCGAATAATGCGCTCGAGAAATTGTTGAGCACGCTCTGATTGGGGTGCGCTAAAGACTTGGCTGGGTAGGCCTTGTTCAATGATGTGTCCGCTATCGAGAACGCACACCAAATCGCTGATGTCGCGTGCGAAACCCATTTCATGAGTGGCAAGAACCAATGTCATTCCTGATGTTTTTAGCTCGCGCACAACATCCAGAACTTCGCCCACCAATTCCGGGTCAAGTGAGCTTGTGATTTCATCAAGCAACAAAACTTCCGGCTCAATGGCTAATGCGCGAACGATTGCGACACGCTGTTGTTGCCCGCCTGACAACTGATCAGGGAACGCGTGGACCTTGTCTGCCAAACCAAAACGCTCGAGAAGTTCTACAGCCTTCGTACGGGCAACTGCTTTGTTGACTCCTAATGTTCGAATGGGGGACAAAGTGATGTTGTCTTGTACCGACATGTGCGGAAACAGATTGAAATTTTGAAACACCATGCCGATGCGTCGGCGAACTGGGTTTGCATCTAACCCAGGCAAAGAAATATCTACACCGTCGAGAAGAATCTCGCCATCATCGATGGGTTCGAGCAGGTTGATGCATCGCAAGAGAGTGCTTTTGCCTGAACCGCTTGGCCCGATGAGAGACACAACAGTTCCCTCGGCAATATCCATATCTATTCCGTTCAGAACGGAATTAGCACCAAATGCTTTGTGGACATCGCGCAGCGAGATCTTTGCGGTACTCATGAGATGCGCGTTCCTGTTGTGCGACGGCGTTCACGTTCAATCAACCAGTCCGTAGTGCGTGTAAGTGGAATAGTGATGAGAAGAAAAATCGCAGCCGCTGCAATGTATGGCGTGAAGTTTGCAAACTTTGATTTATCGATTCCTGCTTGACGCAATATCTCGATAGGGCCAATCAGGCTGACGAGGGCCACGTCTTTCTGCAAACTCACCATGTCGTTCATCAGTGGTGGGATGACACGACGTATCGCCTGAGGCAACACGACATGATGCATGGTTTGCCAACTTGATAACCCGAGCGAGCGGGCAGCTGCTCGTTGTGATTCGTGAACACTTTCAATACCCGCACGAAACACTTCAGCGATGTATGACGCATAGGTCAATACAAGAGCAACAGATCCCCAGATCAGCGGGCTGTTCCAGGGCCTCTCAATGCCAAGACCAGGAACGCCGAAACCAATGAGATAGATCCACAAGATGATGGGGACACCACGCATGATGTCGGTATAAGCGATGGTGAGAATGCGCAGCGGAAACAATGCAGCCGAACGCGAGTTGCGGGTGATTGCAACTAGCAACGCCAGTACGACAATTGCCGGCATTGACCAGGCAAAAATCTTGATGTCTAGTACAAAGGCGTCCAGAAGACGGGGAAGCGAATGAGCAAATCGTTCGCCATTAAAGAACGATTCGTGAACTCGGTCCCAACGCGGCATTTTGGGAACCAAAACAACAATCGCAGTCACTACCGCCAGCGAACTGACGGTAGCAACTACGGTGCTGCGGCGTTTGCGTGCGCGTTCATACGCAGCACGGCGACCTGTAATGGTTCCCATGGATTATGGGTATGGCTGTTTAGGAAACCGCGATGACTGGTGCGTTGGTTTTATCTGACAACCATGTCTTTTCGATCTCGGCGAGTGTGCCGTTGTCCTTGAGTGCTGCGAGTGCTGTGTCAACACAGGAAACAAGTGGGTTATCAAGGTCAAAGACCAAACCGAAGTTGTCAGGTGTTGTGCTTGCGCTTGCTGGGAACTGACCTACAACTGATGCTCCGGTGAGTTCAACTGCCGCAATGTAAAAAGCGGTTGGAAGGTCAACAACGATTGCATCAATTTGCTTCGCTTCAAGAGCAGCTTTAGCACCGGCGTTGTCGTCGTATGCAAATGGCTCAGCAGATGGCTTGATCACGTTGGTGATGAAGTCAAGGCTTGTTGTACCAGCTTGTGCGCCGAACTTTACATCCTTCAAATCAGCAACTGTTGTTGCACCAATTGCTGGTGAACCTGCAAGGGCTACCACTGCTTGGTTGGTTGAGTAGTACGAAGCACTGAATGAAACAGTCTTTTTGCGCTCGTCATTGATTGAGAACTGTTGCAAGTTGAAGTCAAAGTTCTTCTTTCCAGGTTGTACTGCTTCATCGAAACCGGTGCGTACCCACTTGACAGCTGCATCGCTGTAACCAAGTTCAGCCGCTACCGCGTACGCAACGGCGGCCTCAAAACCTTCCTTTGATTCAGGCTTGTCGTTTTCTACCCATGGTGAGTAGGCAGGGTTACCTGTGCCAATGGTGAGTGTGTCAGCGGTGAGAGTCTTGCCTTTGGTGCATTCGTTGCCAATGGCGGGGTCAGCAGCAGGTGTGGTGTCTGATGATGAGCTACTGCCACCGCAGGCGGCGAGCAGAAGAGTGCCAGTGATGGCGAGTGAAATAGTGAGTTTGCGCATGATGGTTCCTTTCACGGAATTTCGTTGGGGCGCTACGACTCTACAAGTTGTTAATACCCGACCCAACAAGTCGGGTTTAGTGTGACCTCTTGACAGTGAGACAGTTTCTGTCTTAGTGTCTCAATGTGACCTTCGCCACAACATCGCCATCTCGCGACATAGAAGCAGCCATCTTTTCTGCTGTTGATTCCTGCGTCACGCAATGGGGCTGGGACAAAGTCACCATGGACGACATCTGCGTCACCGCTGGCGTCTCGCGAGCCACTGTGTATCGGCTTTTTCCTGGCGGTCGTGATGTGTTGTTTGAAGCGGTGCGTCTGAGCAAATTAGAAGATTTTTTCACGGCCATGCGTGCTCATGTCGAGGGCTCTGAGTCGTTGGAGGAACTCTTGGTGCGTTGCATTGTTGTTGCTTCAAGTGAATTGCAGCATGACGAACATCTGGCAATGATGCTCGCAACTGCACCGGGGGAAACCCTGGGCGATCTTACGGTGAATGGCCTTGATCGCATTGTGCGTGTTGCAACAGCATTCATCACTCCACTCACTGATGAATTCATTCCAACTGCTGAAGCTGCACACATTGTTGAAGTGATGTGCCGACTGGTGATCTCGTATTACTTGTCGCCGTCACCCACCCTTGATTTTGCTAACGAAGATGCCACGCGCTCCTTTGTTCGCACGTTTCTTCTGTCGAGTACTTCGTCAGTTGTCGTAACCCAATAAACCAAAAGAGAGAATCATGAGCATCATTGATAAATCAAATGAAGAATTGATCGGCCGCGCCGAACTCAATGACATTGAGGCAATTCTTGCCATCACCAACACAGACGTTGATGAAGTTGAGCACGTAGTTAAAAACAATGCAGACAGCGTTTTCACTTGGGACTATTCGTTGGCACGGCCCCAGTTGCGCAAACTGTACGAAAAGGCCAAGGTGGGGCAGTGGAATGGTGCAACTGATCTTGACTGGAGCATCGGCGTAGACATTGAAAAAACCATCGCAGAAGATTCCTTGATTCTGGGTAGTGGTATGCAGCGTGACCGTTATGCCGATACAAAAATTGGTAAGTGGGGTGACAAAGAATGGCTTGAGTTCGGTATCGAGGGTCGTCGCTGGCAGCTCAGTCAGTTCCTTCATGGTGAACAAGGCGCGTTGATTTGTACTTCAAAAATTGTTGAGACCGTTCCTTGGTATGACGCAAAGTTGTACGCGAGTACTCAGGTTGTAGATGAAGCGCGCCACGTTGAAGTGTTTGCTCGGTATCTCGATGAAAAACTTGAAGGCGGATATCAGGTCAATACACACCTTCGCCTCTTGCTCGACGACATCATCAATGACAGTCGCTGGGACATGACATACCTCGGTATGCAGATCATGGTGGAAGGTTTGGCGCTTGCTGCGTTCGGCTTTCTTCATGCCACAACGAACGAACCACTCTTGAAGAAGTTGTTGCGCTACGTCATGAGCGATGAAGCGCGTCACGTTGCCTTCGGAGTTCTGAGTCTCAAAGAGGTCTATGACGGTATGTCAGACACTGAAATGAAGGACCGTCAAGAATTTGCTTACGAGGCAAGCGTTCGTATGCGTGACCGCTTTTTGCAGCAAGAAGTATGGGATCGTCTTGGTGTCAGCACCAAAGAACTTGCTCCCATCATGCTGCAAGACCCAGAGCGCCAATTGTTCCAGCAGATGTTGTTCGCAAAGATCGTGCCGAACTGTAAGAAGCTCGGTCTTCTTGACCGTAACGACAAGTGGCTGCGCCATAAGTTCGAAGAAATGGGTGTTATTCAGTTCGAGGATTGGCAAGACACCACGGACGAAGTTGACGATTTCGAAATCGGCAAGGAACTTCGCCCAATCGGACAATGATTCGGGGCGGTGCCACCGCCTCCTATCAGCCATAATGGTGCATGGCCATTTTCGGACAAGTTCTCACGGCGATGATTACGCCCTTCGACGCATCGGGTGCGCTCGACCTCAGTGAGGCCGTACGTCTCGCGAAGTGGCTACAAGACAACGGCAATGATGGTCTTGTTATTTCTGGAACAACAGGCGAGTCTTCGACGTTGACCGATGCCGAGAAATTGTCATTATGGGAAGCAGTTATTAACGCAGTCACTATTCCCGTAATTGCTGGTTCTGGCTCAAACGACACTGCGCACTCCGTGCACATGACAAAAGAAGTGACCAAGTTGGGTGCCGCCGGAATTTTGGCGGTCGGCCCCTATTACAACCGTCCGCCACAAAGCGGACTCGCCGGTCACATCACTGCAATGGCGAATGCCACAACACTTCCTGTGGTTGTGTACGACATCCCTGCTCGAACGGGCCGAAAGATTTCAACACAAACTCTTGCGAAGTTGGCAAACACGGTGCCGAACATCAAGGCGCTCAAAGATGCCGCAGGTGCACCAGCAGAAACCGCAAACCTCATGGCGCAGGTTCCGAAAGATTTCGAACTGTATTCCGGTGATGACGGGCTCACGCTTGCGTTCCTTGCATACGGCGGCAGTGGGGTTATTGGTGTTGCGACACATTGGAGTGCACCAGAACATCAGGCCATGGTTACTGCATTTAAGAAGGGTGATGTCGCTTTGGCGCGTAAGTACAATGACATTCTTCTCGAGAGTTATGCATTCGAAACTGGCGATGACAACCCGAACCCTATTCCGAGCAAAGTGATGATGAAACATCTTGGATTTAATGTGGGTGACTGTCGCTTGCCGATGGGGCCACCACCTGCAGGTCTTGCTGATAGGGCTGCAGTTGTGCATGCCAATTTGCAAAAAGCGCGCATAGCGCTGAGCAAGTAACTCATGGCCCAGCCAGTACGTATTTATTTCCTCGGAGGGCTTGGCGAGATCGGGCGCAACTGCATGGTGCTCGAGCAAGACGACAAGTTGATGCTTATCGACTGCGGTCTCATGTTTCCCGACGCTGATATGCACGGTATTGACTTAGTACTTCCGGACTTCACGTTTCTTCGTGAGAATGCCGACCGCATTGTTGGCTGTGTGGCAACACATGGTCATGAAGATCATGTGGGCGGTCTGCAGTTTCTCTTGCGTGAACTGTCGTTTCCCATTTATGGCTCGATGGTGACATTGGGTCTTGCCCGCAACCGCATTGAAGAAGCAGGGCTTCTCAAGAAGACTGAATTGATAACGGTGCGTGACGGAGAGCGACTAAATATCGGTCCGTTTGATGTGGAGTTCTTGCCTGTCACTCACTCTGTTCCACATGCTCATGCCGTCATTATTCATACGCCCCAGGGTGTCATTGTGCATTCCGGCGACTTCAAGCTTGACCTAACACCAGTTGATGACCGCAGAACTGACCTCGCTCGACTTGGCGAACTGTCAAAGACTGTGGGCATTCGTCTGTTGATGTGTGACTCCACGAACGCTGAAGAGCATGGCCATGCGCCTAGCGAGAAGAGCGTTGGTGCCGTATTGCACCAGTTGTTCCACGAACATCGCGATCGTCGAATCATTACTGCCAGTTTTGCCAGTCATATCCACCGTGTTCAACAGATCATTGAAGCTGCAATCGATAATGGTCGCAAAGTGTGTCTGATGGGGCGCTCAATGCAAAAAAACATTGGGCTTGCCATTGATTTGAAACTCATCAATGTGCCCGCAAGTGTTTTCGTTGACGTTGAAAAAGTAGATGACTTTGCACCGGAAGATATCTGCATCATCTCAACTGGGTCTCAAGGTGAACCGATGGCTGCGTTGTCATTGTTGTCTCGCGGTGAAAGTCGCTGGTTCAAAGTAGGCGAACGTGACACCATTATTTTGTCAAGCCACGCAATCCCTGGCAATGAAGGCAATGTTAATCGCGTGATTGATGGGCTTGTTCGTGCCGGTGCCAAAGTTGTTCACTCAGGTATTGCTGATGTGCACGCAACTGGCCATGCCCAAGCCGATGAATTGAAGACATACCACTCCATCTTGCAGCCCGAATGGTTTGTGCCAGTTCATGGCGAATATCGCCACATGCGCGCGCATGCCGAATTGGCAGTCGTGATGGGTGCTGCACCTGATCATGTTCTGCAAGCAACTGACGGCGATGTATTGGAACTATCTGATGATGGTCTTGCATTCCACAGCACTGTGCCTGCTAGTTATTTATTTGTTGACGGAATTGTCGGCGATGTTGGTCATGGCGTGTTGCGAGATCGCAAGGTCTTAGCTGAAGAAGGCGTTGTAGTAATTGTGGCAACTGTTGACAGTGCGTTACACAAAGTGATTAATGGGCCGGAAGTCATTACGCGTGGATGGGTGTATGCACCAGAAGCGGATGCGTTGCTGGATGAAGCAGAAGCACACATTGAGAAGGCTCTTGTGAAGGCACTTGATGACGGAATCAGCGACATTGACGGACTTGAGCGTGTGGTGCGTAAGGCCGCAGGCAAATTTGTGAGCGATCGCACCAAACGACGGCCGATGATTGTGCCCGTCGTGATGACCACTTAATTCTTTAGCCCGATTCTCTGTCATGCTGGAGATCTGAATAGATACCTCAGGAGGCGCTATGTACGGAGCACAAGCAGTTATTCAAACGCTGGTCGATTCTGACGTCGATGTTTGTTTTGCAAACCCAGGTACATCAGAGATGCATCTGGTCACGGCAATCGATACAACGCCAGGCATGCGTTCCATTCTCGGACTTTTCGAAGGCGTCGTCACGGGTATGGCAGATGGTTATGCACGAATTGCAGAAAAGCCTGCTGCCACGTTGTTGCATCTCGGGCCTGGTCTTGCAAATGGTCTAGCCAACTTGCACAACGCCCGTCGCGCACAGTCACCGGTTGTGAACATAGTTGGTGATCACGCCACATATCACCTTCAATACGATGCACCGCTGACGTCAGATATCAAAGGTTTTGCTCAGCCAGTTTCAGCGTGGTTACACAGTGCAACGAGTCCGATGTCTGTTGGCAGTGATACGGCACGCGCGGTGCAAGCTGCACGTCAATGGCCAGGGCAAATTGCCACTCTGATTCTTCCTGCTGATGTTGCATGGAACGAAGGGGGAGTATCTGCTCCTGCGTTACCCATTGCACGTGCAGTGCAGGTTGGTCATGAAGCGATTGCAAAGGTGACGGCTGCAATTCGTAGCGGAAAGCGCGTGGGCGTGTTGTTGCGCGGTGCTGCCTTAACAGAAGTTGGCTTGTTGGCAGCTGGCAAAGTTGCGTCTGCTGGCAATGTTCGACTGATGTGTGACACATTTGCCCCACGAATCCAAAAAGGTGCAGGTCGTGTGACGGTGTCGCGTTTGCCATATTTCGCTGAGCAACTAGTTGAATTTATGGCTGACCTTGAAGTGTTGGTGTTGGTCGGAACAAAACCACCTGTTACCTTTTTTGCGTATCCAGGCAAGCCAAGTTGGGGAACAGCGGAAACAACAGAAATTTTGCATCTTGCTCACGCACATGAAGACGGCGTTGCCTCACTGCAAGAACTTGCAGATGATTTACATACAGCGTCACATCAGCCAGCAGTTGCTCAGTTTGTTATTGATTCAACAATCGGCGACAAGCTTGATGGATTCTCTATCGGTCGTTCTATTGCGCGGCATTTGCCTGAAAACGCGATCATCGCTGATGAAGGCGGAACATCGGGTGGTGGTGCCCAAGTGGCGCTCGCAACGTCAGTTCCACATGATCAAATTTCCTTAACAGGAGGTTCTATTGGTCAAGGTCTACCAATGGCAACCGGAGCAGCAGTTGCAGCAAACGGACAGCGTAAGGTGGTGTGCCTACATGGTGACGGCGGAGCGATGTACACGTTGCAAGCGTTGTGGACTCAGGCGAGAGAGAAACTAGATGTCACCACCGTCATCTTTGCGAACCGTTCGTATGCCATCTTGCAGATTGAATTGCACCGCACGGGTGCTGGCACAGGTGGCGAAAAGGCCCAGGCAATGCTTGACCTGTCAAACCCCGAATTGAATTGGGTACAGATCGCTAATGGGCTTGGCGTCGAGGCTGTGCGCGTCGAGACCGCCGAGGCATTTGATGCCGCTTTTGCAGCAGCAATGAAGCAGACAGGTCCACAGCTGATTGAGGCCTACTGTAGGGGTATCCCGAGGGTGGGAACACCTCATTGCTACCCTTTCTTCATGTCTGCCAAGGGTTCTCGTCCATCGTCTCGCGGCACCAAGGCGCCTTCAGGCTCTCGTGCAGCGGTCAAAACGCCTCCAAAGGGCAGCAAGCGCCCACCGGTGAAGCCAGATTCAGCAGCGCGCGAAGTGGTGCGCGGCCGCGAAGTGGAATTCTGGGGCGTCGGGTGTATCAGTCTTGGCATTGTCCTCGTGTTGTCGATGTATCTCCATATGGCAGGTCCCCTTGGTCGCGCCATCGACACAACCTTCGGCTGGTTGCTCGGACTAGGTCGTTTTGCATTGCCAATGGTGATCACCGGAATCGGCGTTGCCATGGTGCGCCGTCGCAGTGTTCAACATCGTCTCCGTCTCACCATGGGATGGACCATCGTGGTGTTAGCAATTCTTGGTTTCCTGCATCTCATCAATGGCGCAGACAAAATCGTTGCAAGTGTTGATGCCATGTCACAAGCTGGCGGATGGTTTGGCGCCATCATGGCCGAGCCATTGCGTTCAACAATTAGTTGGGCTGGTGCATTAGTCGTTTTGTTCGCAATTGCTGTTGGCGGAACAATGTTGATTACCGATACAACAGTCCCAGAGTTGGTTATCGCTATTCGTACATGGACCGCGAAGCAATCTGGTTCAGCAGCCTCTCTGGCGCGTGGTGTTTCGTCTCGCGACGGATCATCGAAGCCGTACGACGAATTCAGCAATGACGATTCAGATTTTGCGCCAGCACCTGCAGTACGTGAACAACCGCAAACTATTTATGATGCAGATTCAGACCCTGATCTTGTTCAGAAAAAGGAACGAGCAAGGCGTCGTCCAGAACCAGGCCGGGTTGAGCCAGTCACTCCTGAATTTGTTGGCAAACCAAGCACAAAACGCGCCACAGGTTCATCAGAAGAATCAGCAGTCGGTGCACCCGCAGTGCCAGGTGTGTGGGTATTGCCACCAACGGATTTGCTCGGGCTTACTGAAGTGCAAGAAGTTAACAAGGCACGTGTTGCCGAACGCGGTCGTCTGTTGGAAGAGTCTCTCGCATCTCACGGTGTTGAAACTCGTTTGGTCGGAATGACAGTTGGTCCGACTGTTACTCGCTTCGAACTTGAACTTGGTTCAGGTGTCAAAGTTTCTAAGGTCACCAGCCTTAACCGTGACATTGCCTATTCAATGGCCGCAACTGATGTGCGAATTTTGGCGCCTATTCCTGGTAAATCAGCTGTCGGTGTTGAAGTGCCGAATGAAACACGTCAACTCGTTTCGCTCGGCGACCTCATTTCGTCTCCTGAAGCTCGTGCCGCAACACATCCGCTTGATGTAGCAGTTGGTAAAGACATTGCGGGTCGTGCCGTGTTCTTGAACCTCGCTTCGACACCCCACATGCTTATTGCTGGTGCAACGGGTGCTGGTAAATCAAGTGGCATCAACTCAATCTTGACGTCATTGCTGATGCGCAGCACGCCAGATGAAGTACGTCTCATTCTCATTGACCCGAAGCAAGTGGAAATGGGCCAGTATGCCCGCCTTCCTCATTTGCTCACTGCACCTGTTACTAATCCAAAGAAAGCAGCTAACGCTTTGGGTTGGGCAGTGAAAGAAATGGAACGTCGCTATGACCTTTTGGTTGAAGTGGGCTTCCGTGACATTGGTGGGTACAACGCAGCGTTTGATAAAGGTGAAGTCAACGACAACACCGATGAGAACGCAAAGATGTACGAACGCCTACCGTTTATTGTTGTTGTTGTCGACGAGTTAAACGACCTCATGATGGTTGCAGCACGCGACGTCGAAGAATCAATTACACGTATTGCTCAAAAAGCACGTGCCGTTGGTATTCACCTCATTGTCGCTACGCAGCGACCATCGGTGAACGTCATCACAGGTGTTATCAAGGCCAACATTCCGGCTCGTATGGCATTTGCAGTGAGCAGTCTCACCGATAGCCGAGTGATTCTGGATCAGCCAGGTGCAGAAAAACTTGTGGGTAAGGGCGACATGTTGTTGATGCCCGGAAACACAAACGTTCCGAACCGTATTCAGGGTTCATGGGTTGATGAAGACGAAGTACGCAAGATTGTTACCCACTGGCGACGTCAATCTCCTGAAGTGGTCTACGTCTCTGGTATCGAAGGTGAAGAGTCGGGCGGCAGTGGCGCTGGCGGGCTGTTTGGTGGCGGTAGTGGCGGAGTAGATGACGAACTCATCAAGGCAGCTATTGAAATTGTGGTGCGCTCTGGGCTTGGTTCAACCTCCCTGTTGCAGCGCAAACTGAAAGTGGGCTTTGCGCGAGCTGGCCGACTGATGGACGAACTCGAAGAGCGTGGCATAGTTGGTCCGAGCGAAGGTTCTAAAGCGCGCAGTGTCATGATGAGCGTGGAAGAACTCGAATTAATGCGGGAGTAACACAATGGCCAACACGGCATTCACCGAAATCACTACTGGACTTCAGTTTCCAGAAGGGCCGGTGGCGATGCCAGACGGCAGTGTCATACTCACCGAACTGTTTGCCTCGCGCCTTACGCGAGTTGCGCCAGATGGCCTCAAAACAATTGTTGCTGAAATCAATGGGTCACCAAATGGTTTAGCCGTTGGTCCTGATGGCGCTTTGTATTTGTGCAACAACGGCAATGCATTCACACCACTCAATGCCGGCGGCCTGATGTACCCAGGTCCGTTTGACGAATCAAAATACATCGGCGGCCGAATTCAGCGAGTTGATATCGCAACAGGAACAGTGACTGATTTGTATACACACTGTGGCACTACAGCGTTACGTGCACCGAATGACATCGTGTTTGACAAACAGGGCGGCTTCTACTTCACAGATCACGGAACTCGATCAGAACGAAGCGCAGACCGCACAGGTATCTATTACGCAAAGCCTGATGGTTCATTCATTGAAGAAGTTGCGTTTCCTACTGATGGCCCGAACGGCATCGGATTATCGCCTGATGAAAAAACTTTGTATTGGGCAGAGACTCACACAGGACGTGTCTATCAACGCGCAATAACCTCACCAGGAAAATTGGCTCCACCTGATGCGTCCACTGTGTTGTGCGGATTGCCCGGATACCAACTGTTGGATTCTCTTGCAGTTGATGGTGAAGGCAACGTCTGTGTAGCTACCATCGTCAATGGCGGTATCACCGTTATCTCGCCTTCTGGTGAGGTGTTGCAACACATAGCTGTTGATGACCGCATCACGACCAATATCTGCTTCGGTGGGCCTGATTATCAAACTGCGTACATCACGGCTTCAACTACAGGCCGTTTGCTGGCTATGAAGTGGCCATACAAAGGACTCAAACTGAACTACCAGTAGGCTCTATCCGATGGTTCAGCGCTACTACATTGAGACTTTGGGTTGCCCAAAGAACCAGGTCGACTCTGACAAAATCGCGGGCAAACTGATTGCCGATGGTTTGGTAGCCACCGAAGATGCATCGAAGGCAGATGTTGTTGTCGTGAACACGTGCGCATTCATCGAAGAGGCGCGCAAAGAAAGCATCGACACGATGTTGGCGCTTGATGACACCCGTAAGCGTTCGTCACGGCTGATCGTGACTGGCTGCATGGCTGAGCGCTATGGCGACGAACTTGCTGAGGCATTGCCAGAAGCAGACCAAGTTGCAGGTTTCGGAGTTCCATTGCAGCTCACCCGCAAGCCGATTGCTGTTACAGGTGAAATACCAAAGTTCGACTTGCTGAACTTGCCACGTCCGAAATCAACATCACCATGGGCCTATGTGAAAATCGCAGAAGGCTGCGACCGCAGTTGTGGCTTCTGTGCCATTCCAAGTTTCCGTGGTCCGCAACGCAGTCGCGATGTTTCTTCAATTCTCACTGAAGTGGAACAACTTGAAGTGCGCGAAATTGTGCTGATTGCACAAGACCTCGCAAGTTATGGCAAAGACCGTCCTGATGAATTGGGTGCAGGTTCCATCGTGCAGTTGGTTCGTGATGTTGCAGCTATGGCCGACTGGGTTCGCCTGTTGTATCTGTACCCCAGTGACTTGTCTGATGAATTGATTGACGCAATTTTGGATACGGGCGTTCCGTATTTCGACCTATCGCTTCAACATGCAAGTAAAGAACACCTTCGCCGTATGAAGCGCTGGGGTGACGGTCCCCGCTTCCTTGAACGCATCGCCCGTATTCGCACCTTGTCTCCTGATGCAGCCTTTCGCAGCAACTTTATTGTTGGTTACCCAGGGGAAACTGAAGAAGATCACGACCAGTTGTTGTCGTTCGTTCGTGATGCACAACTTGACTGGTGTGGGTTCTTTGCCTTTAGTCCCGAAGACGGCACTCACGCACTCACTCTTCCGAACCGAGTGGAAGAAGGCCTCATGAATGAGCGCCTTGCCGAATTGCGCGAACTGCAAGACAACATTTCGTCCGAGCGTCGCGACCTTCTGCTTGGTGAGACCATTGAAGTGCTTGTCGATGAACCAGGTATCGCCCGTTCGTTCCGCGAAGCCCCTGAAATTGACGGTGTTGTGCAAGTGCCGGAACATCTCGAGGTTGGACGGTTCCATACCGTTGTTGTCGAGCAAGTATTTGGCCCAGACCTCATCGCAGTAGAAGCACCAGGGAAGTAACTGATGGCTTTTGACGAAACAGCAATTGTCACTTGGGCCAACATGGTCACAGTTGGCCGAGTTCTCGCCTCGCCATTTTTGTTTATGCTCATCCCTGACGATGGACGTGGTTCGTATGTCGCTCTTGTTGTGTGGATTGTGCTGTGTAGCAGCGATGGGTTCGATGGTTATCTGGCTCGCAAGCATGGCATCACCCGTAGTGGTGCGTTTCTTGATCCGCTCGCTGACAAAATCCTGGTACTTGGCGCCATGTTTACTCTCGTGAGTCGTGATGTGTTCTGGGTAGTACCTGTTCTCATTATTGCAGCGCGAGAAATCATCGTCAGTTTGTATCGAGTCTTTGTGGGTTCAAAGGGTGTCTCAATGCCCGCCAGCAAGACTGCAAAGGTAAAGACGGTTAGCCAGCAGCTAGCAGTCGGTTTCGCACTAGCCCCATTTGCAGTGGTTGACCAAACATGGACATTCACTGTTTTCATGTGGATCGCTGTTGCTCTCACGCTCCTCAGTGCAGCTCAATATGCGGTGAAAGCCCTTCGCTAGTGGTTCTTACGGCGCTAAGCCCGGAAGATCGCGCGGTAATTCAAAAGCGAACGTTACGCACCTTAATGGTGGGCCAAATTATCGGAGCTGCAGCTCTTGCTTCTGCTGTCACGGTTGGTGCGTACGTCGTACAAGACATTCTGGGAGACACAACTCCGTGGGGCGGCATTGCAACTGCAACCGCAACAACGGGCACTGCTGTCATGGCGCAAGTCTTGTCTCGCATCATGATGCGTCGCGGTCGCCGTCCCGGATTGCAATTGGGATACGCACTTGCGACAGTCGGCGCAATCCTCGCCGCTGTCGGTGCGCAACATCGATCACTCGCACTTTTCATGGTCGGTCTATTTCTGTTCGGTAATGGCCAAGCATCTAACTTGCTGGCCCGATACGCCGCAACTGATTTGGCTGAACCACATAATCGTGCAAGTTCAATGAGCCGCATCGTGTTTGCATCAACCTTTGGTGCAGTTTTCGGGCCATTACTTATCAGTCCTGCTGAAATTGCCGGCCAAGATTGGTTCGGCTGGGCCAAGTACACAGGCCCATGGGTCTTTTCCAGCATCGTGTTACTTGGTGCATTCCTCAATACGTCGATTCGTTTGCGTCCTGACCCGTTGGTCATCGCTGGCGGTATCAGCCCGAAGGGGACAGTAAAACTTCCCAGCATCAAAGAAGCTCTGGCAATTGTCGTCGCGACGCAAAAAGGCCGGCTAGCTCTTGCATCAATGGTGATCTCGCAGGTCACCATGGTCGCCGTGATGGCAATGACCCCAGTGCATATGAAACTGCACGGTCATGAGTCGCTCAGTCAGTTTGTTGTGTCTCTTCACGTTGCCGGCATGTATGCCTTTAGTCCGTTCGTCGGGCGATTCGCAGATAAGAAGGGAACGCATCACGCGGTTCTCGCAGGTGCTTCTATTTTGGTGTTGGCAACTGTCATGTCTGCTCTCAGTGGAGAAGCCGCGCTCATGCTGTTTCCTGCTTTGTGGTTCCTCGGTCTCGGATGGAACTTTGGCCTCATTGGCGGGTCTGCGATGTTGCTTGAATCTGTTCCTGATGACAAACGCGTCACGGTGCAAGGGTCTGCAGACCTGATGATGAGTTTCTTTGGCGGAATGGCCGGACTGTCATCTGGCTTTATCCGTAAAGCATTCGGGTATCACTTGCTGTCGGCATCTGCATCACTAGCAGCCGGCGTACTGCTTGTGTGGGCCTTTTATGCGTTTCGGCGCATGCAGATGCAGCCCTCTGTGGCAGGCTAAATGCCATGAAGTGCAATGTTGTTGCCGTTGGTACAGAGCTTTTGCTTGGCCAGATAGTTGATACCAACTCTTCATACATTGGCGAACAACTAGCAGCTGTTGGCATCGGATCTCATCTGCAACTCAAAGTTGGAGACAACTTGGCACGTGTAGTCGCGGCCATTCGCCTGGCACTTGAAGATGCTGATGCAGTCATCATCTGTGGCGGCCTCGGTCCAACGCATGATGATCTCACCCGCGATGCACTTGCTGAAATCATGGGCGTTCCCCTTGAGCACAACGATCACATTGCCCAATTGATTACAAACTTGTTTGCAACTCGAAACCGATACATGGCCCCGAACAATTTGAATCAAGCTCAAGTACCACGCGGAGCCACAATCATCGAACAGACTCGCGGCACGGCGCCTGGCCTTATGTGCCCTGTTGGTAACAAGGTCTTATATGCAATGCCCGGAGTGCCGCACGAGATGTACGACATGATGGCGCGCGCCGTGTTGCCGGACCTTTTGCAACGCAGTGGGGAAGCGAGCGTCATCAAGAGTCTCGTACTGCGCACCTGGGGCGAAAGCGAATCGGCATTGAACGAACGACTAGACCCCATCATCGACGAGCTCGAAACCCTTGGCAACCCCACGCTTGCATTTCTTGCAAGCGGCTGGGAAGGCATCAAGGTTCGACTCACCGTGAAGGCAGCAACCGACACTGAAGCAGATGCATTACTCGCAACATGGGAAAGCAAGGTGCGCGCACTCACAGAAGACCTTGTGTTCGGAACAAACACCGACACCATGGAATCGGTAGTGCTCGGCCTGCTTGAACAACGTGGTTGGACACTTGGTATTGCAGAGTCAGTAACCGGCGGATTAGTCGGCGGTCGCATCACTTCAATCCCTGGCGCGTCACGCACGTTTCGCGGCGGCATCATTAGTTATGCAAGCGAAGTGAAGTTCGACGTGCTCGGTGTCGACCGCGGCCCTGTTGTGTCAGAACAAGCAGCAATTCAGATGGCACTAGGCGCGCAACGAACATTGAACGCAAGTGTCGGGCTCGCACTCACTGGGGTTGCTGGCCCAGATGAACAAGATGGTCAACCCGTCGGCACCCTCTGTGTGGGTATTGCATTTCCTGATGGCAGAACCTTTTCCAGCATTTCGCAACTGCCAGGCCAACGCGATCAAATGCGCCAATTCAGCGTGATTAATGCACTCTCATTCCTACGCAAGCTTCTGCTCGCCGAGCCTCGGTAGAGTTGTATTCAATGCCCTCGTAGCTCAGTCGGATAGAGCAACGGACTTCTAATCCGCAGGTCGCAGGTTCGATTCCTGCCGAGGGCGCCAGTAGCTATTTACGCGAGTAGTTGATACTCGGGGTTAACGAATGTCAGGAGCCCTGTGGTGTGCGTGGCAACGCCTGTGATGACAATGTGGCGACCAAGAGCGATACCGCCCATCGAGCGCCGTCCGGTCCATGTGGCCATGGCTGTACCGGTTGAGTCCTTGATGCTGATCACCATGGTGGGCAGGTCGCTTGCGGGGCGACTTTGCATACGAATGACTTGACCGGTGATGGTGACGGTAGCGCGAGCTTGGGCTTCGGCAATGGGTGTTGTTCCAGGAATTTTGGTGTCAACAACCGGTTGTTTCTTGCGCCCAAACATTGTGGCTACTTAGGCCCGATGAGAGCGCGACCGAGTTCGGCTTCAACGTCTCCTGTTGCCAGCACGAGCACTTCGTCACCGGCATTGAGAACGATGTCGGGAGTAGGAACAACAACGTGGCCGTCACGAATGAGTGCAACGACTGCTGATTCCCGCGGCAATTTCAAATTGGCAATGGTGCTGCCAATGGCAGGAGAGTCCGGTGCAAGAGTTACTTCATTGAGGCCAGCTTTGCCGTGCTCAAGCGAAAGCAACTTAACAAGCGAGCCAACTGCAACTGCCTCTTCAACAAGTGCAGTAAGAAGATGTGGTGTTGACACTGAAACATCGACTCCCCACATGTCGTTAAACATCCATTCGTTGCTTGGGTAGTTCACTCGAGCAACTACCCGTGGAACTGCAAACTCTTGCTTAGCGAGCAAAGAGATAACAAGGTTGTCCTCGTCGTCTCCCGTTACAGCGGCTATAACGTCAGCGTCTTGTGCGCCAGCTTTGGTAAGCGTGTCGACTTCGCAACCGTCGCCAAGGATGCTTGTTACCCGTGGGTTATTGGTGACTACGCGTGAAATTGCTTTCGCGTCGTTGTCCACGATGAATATGTCATGGCCGAGTTTCGATAACTCTTCTGCCATGTAGCGTCCTACGCTGCCTGCGCCCGCGATGATGATCTTCACTTGTGATCTCCTTGGTTGCCGGCAAGTTGCCGATCGAATTCTTCGAGTTGTGCAGTTGTGCCGAGCACGTGTACAACATCTGAGTCCTGAAGGACTGTTGATGGAGTCGGCAACTGTGCTGCGCCGTTGCGATTGATAAGAACAATGTTTGAGCCAGTCGACTCAACGTTGCGACCAGCCAGTGCGGCCGTAACACGACGCTCGGCGAGGTGATAATGAGACGAAGGGTCTGTCCAGTCCACTACGCCTTGGTACGGAAGGATTGTGCGAAGAATTCGTTTGCTTGTCCATGCAACCGTTGCAACCGTTGCGATGCCGACACGTTCGTAAATTGCAGCGCGTCGTGGGTCATAAATTCTGGCTACTACTCGTTCTACTCCGAACATTTCGCGCGCAACACGTGCAATGAGAATATTCGAGTTATCCCCACTAGTTACGGCCATTACGGCACTGTCTTTAGTGATGCCAGCTTCGATAAGTAGGTCGCGGTCAAAACCGATACCTGTCAATGTGCGGCTGGTGTAGTCGTCACCCAGGCGACGGAACGCTGAGGCATTACGGTCGATGATGACTACGTCATGACCTTCACTGGTGAGTTGACGTGCAAGGGAAGAGCCGACTCTTCCGCATCCAACAATGATCATATGCATGGTGTTATTTCTCTTCTGTAGTGAGACCGGCCATGTGTATCGGAACCGATACGACCGCGGTGTGAGGGCGTTGAAGGAGTTTGGCTTTGAGCGCAAAGGCGCTTCCGTTGTGTAGCCATTGAGTTCTCCATGAAGTAACGAATTCTGGAATCACGACAGTGACAATGTCGTCTTTGTAGCGGGCGTCCAGTTCATCAAGGAATTCACTGACAGGTCGAGTGAGTTCGCGGTATGGCGAGTACAAAATATTGAGATCAATAGGGACGGCGAAGGCTGCCCATTGGGCTTCAATGCGCTGGCGATCGTCGTCATCAGTCGCCACGGTGACAGCAACCAGGCGGTCCGGATTCAATGACTTTGCGTACTGCAAACCGTGAAGTACACCCTTATTAATACTGCCCACAAGAACCACCATGGTGTGAGTCTCTCTGCGCGGCCAGTATCCGGGCTCCACATGTACGGCAGCATGACCGCGGTCGTAGTGGCGACCGACAGCTCTGAAAGAGGTGACCATAATCGGAATAAGCAGGGCGGGAATCCACGCACCTTCTGTGAACTTTGAAACGACAACAATCACTGCAATAAGACCTGTTGTGACTGCGCCGATGGCATTGATGGTGATTCCGAATTTCCAGTTTTTTTCTTTGTGTTTGAGGTGGTGTCTCACCATGCCCGACTGGCTAAGAGTGAAACCTGTAAACACTCCGAAGGCATAAAGAGGTATCAGCTTCGAAATGTCGCCATTGAAAGCAACAATCAGAACGCTTGCGACTGCTGCGAGAAACAGAACTCCGTTGGAAAACACAAGGCGGGAACCACGGTTGAAAAATTGACGTGGAAGGAAGCCGTCTTTAGCGATGATGGATGCGAGACGAGGGAAGTCCGCGTACGCAGTGTTGGCGGCCAAAATCAAAATTAGGAACGTTCCGATCATCGTCATCCAGAACATGACACCTTTGCCGTTGTAGAGATACTCAGCCATGAGGCCAAGCCCGTTTCCATCGTGCTCGCCACGGAATGGCTTTAAGTGGGCTGCAAGAACTGATACTCCGAGGAAGCAACTTCCCAAGATTCCACCCATCCACAACAAAGTGGTTGAAGCGTTTTTGGCTTCTGGCTTTTCGAATGCTGGAACTCCGTTAGAAACGGCTTCAACACCAGAGAGTGCAACGGCACCAGAAGAGAAGGCACGTAGCAGCATGAAAAGACTTAATGATGCAGTGCCCTTGCTGATCTCAACTGCTTCACGGCTGAGCATTGATTCGGGAATGGGCCCAATGTGTTGAACGAAGATGCGGTACAGACCGGTGACGATCAGGATGACCAGCATGATGATGTAGAAGTAGGTGGGGCCAGCAAATGCAGCACCAGATTCTTTAACACCGCGAAGGTTCATGACTGTCATGATGAACACGCACGCTAAACACAGCGGCACGGTCCATGAGTGGCTGAAGTCGAATGCAGTTCGCATGGCAAGTACTCCACCAGCGACGCTTACGGCGACGGTGAGGATGTAGTCAACGAGGAGTGAAGAGCCTGCGACAAGCGCTGGAGTCTTTCCGAGATTTTCTCGACTCACGATGTAAGCACCACCACCTGATGGGTATGCGTGAATTGTTTGGCTGTACGAAAGCACAACGATGACGAGAAGAACGCACACGACAATCGCAATGGGGATCAACGGCCCGAATGCCGCTCTACCGATTCCGGCTCCGATGAGGAGAACTACGAGAATTTCATCTGTTGCATATGCAGTAGATGAGATGGCGTCAGATGCAAAGACGGGAAGTGCAATCGCTTTGCGAAGACGTTGGTGTTGTTCTTCGGCGCTTGAGATGGGGTTACCGATGAGGAATTTTTTAATTTTTGACATATTTTCTGATTTCTCAGCCTGACCACTCTGTCATGGTTGGTACGCCAAATGCGAAATTCTGGGACGCTTGGATTGTGACGTTTGTGTTTCTTGGCTGTTCTGACCCATTTCCCCCCTCTAAATGAGGCTTTGAGCCCTAGAAGCCTTACAATTGCAGGGTGGAATTTAAGAAAGATGACATCGTCATCTACCCCCAACATGGCGCCTGCAAAGTAAAAGGCAAAAAGAAGCATGACTTCTTCGGTACGGGGAAAAAAGAGGAGTACCTCATCCTTGAGACCATCATCAATGAGATGACCCTCCAGGTCCCAATGTCGAAACTGGACGAAGTCGGCGTGCGACCTCCAGTGAACGCAGAAGAACTTGATGACCTTGTCCAAGTGCTTTCTAAGCCAGACCCTCGCGTACCAAGCAACTGGTCACGCCGCTTCAAGAACCACCAAGAGAAGTTAATGAGCGGTGACGTCTACCAAGTAGCTGAAGTTGTTCGTAACTTGGCAGCGCGTAACCGCGACGCTTCGTTGTCTGCAGCCGAGCGCACCATGTACGAGCGTGCTCGCGTGAACTTGATTTCAGAAATTGCACCGGCCTTGAAGGTCAGCAAAGAAGAAGCAGAAGAGTTTCTCAATCAGGCACTTGAAAAAGGTGTGCTGAAGGTGGCGAAAGTTGCCAAGAAGAAAGTTGAAGCAGTCGTCAAAGTAGCTGACGATGCTGACGACGATTCTGACGACGAAGACGACGAGTAAATCATGACCCGTGTGGGTTTTTGTGGTCTTGGAGTCATGGGATATCCCATGGCCGGACATCTTTCTTCTGCAGGTCATTCAGTTTCTGTCTATAACCGCACATCTGCACGTGCGGATGCCTGGGTAGTCGAGTATTCGGGAACAGCGTTGCCAACTCCGCGCGATGTTGCTACCAATTCAGACATTGTGATGTTGTGTGTTGGCAATGATGCTGATTTGCGTGCAGTTGTTCTGGGGCCCGATGGTGTTTTGGCTGGGGCTCATTCCGGTTTGATTGTTGTTGACCACACCACCACTAGCGCAGAACTGGCGCGTGAGATTTCTGCAGCGTGTGCAGCAGTCGGAGTCGGGTTTGTTGATGCACCTGTGTCGGGTGGTCAAGCTGGAGCAATCAATGGCGCGCTTACTGTTATGTGTGGGGCTGATTCTGAAACAGTTTTTGCCGATGTTGCAGATGTAGCAGCGGTGTATTCACGTTCATGTGTTCGCTTGGGCAATGCGGGCAGCGGCCAGTTGGCAAAGATGGTGAATCAGATTTGTATAGCTGGGGTAGTGCAGGGGCTTGCCGAAGGTCTGGCGTTTGCAACGAAGGCTGGGCTTGATGCGCATGCAGTTCTAGACGTGATTTCAAAAGGCGCAGCTCAGAGCTGGCAGATGGAAAACCGCGGTCACACCATGGTTGATGACTCGTTCGATTTCGGTTTCGCTGTTGAGTGGATGATCAAGGACTTGGGTTTCTGTGTGGAAGAAGCACAACGAAATGGTGCTGAGTTGCCAGTGGCAGACTTGGTGCTTGGTTACTACCGCGAACTATACGCAGATGGCGCTGGTCGTCTAGATACCAGCAGTTTGATTCGTCGTTTGCCTTAGAGGCTCTGTACTACCGAAGCAAAAACGTCGAGCACAGTGTCGACTTGTTGGTCTGTGATGACCAATGGCGGGCAGACTGCAATGACACCAGGAATTGAACGCGCGATGACGCCCATCTTGATCATGGCATCACGAACAATGGTTGCGTCCATGTCGTCTGGAAGTTTGCCAGCCCAAATTGCGCCAGCACCGCGATAACCGGTGAGTGTGCCATCTGCACTCAGAGCTTGCAGTCCCTTTTCAATTCGTGTACCAATGTGCTTTGCGCGCTCAACGAGCCCTTCACGTTCCATGATGGCGATGTTGGCAAGCGCGGCTGCACACACACAGTGGCGTGCCCTGAGTAGGTGTATCCGTGGCGCAAAAAGAATGCTGGGTCTGTGGCAAGCGCATTGTTGATTGCTTCGCAGGTGATGACTCCGCCAAGGGGTTGATAACCGCTTGTGACGCCCTTGGCAAACGTAATCATGTCGGGAGTGACGCCGTAATACGTGGCGCCAAACCATTCGCCCAGTCGACCAAAGCCAGTGATGACTTCATCAAAGATGAGGTAGGCACCATTGTCATCACATAGACGACGCAGACCAGTGAGATATTCAGTGCTTGATGGCCACACGCCACCTGCACCTTGTAGTGGTTCAGCAATGATGGCAGCCACTTTGCCTTTGTTCTGTTCAAAAGCAATGGACATTGCCTCAATGTCGTCAGCATCAACTTGAATAACGCCTTCAAGAAGTGTTCC
>JBAXUC010000120.1:0-4403 GCA_037129855.1 Actinomycetota bacterium
GTTGATGGGAGAGCCACACCATTTGCATTCTTCGCGACCTGCAGTGATGAACAAGTCAGCAGTGTCACAGAATGCACGGGCTTGTGCTGGTGTTAACAACACGCGCACGACGGTGCTTGGATCTTCGTCTTCATCTTCATCATCCAGCAGATCAAAAACATCGTCATCGTCTTCGTCAACGAGAATCATTTCTTCCAGTTGCACCACCATGCGCATATTGGAGCGGTCAACACCGAGGCCAACAGAACCGAGAACAAAATCTTGCTCAACTGGGTTCTGCAATGTTGCAGTGGCGTTGTTAACTGAGCCAGTCATGTCGGGCATGTCGGCGAGCATGTTGCGAAGGTATTGCGCGAGCGCAGCTACTTGTTGCTTCTCGCACTTCACAGACACTGTGCGCCCATCGGCACGAACCTGCATGTAGAAGGTGCGTTCACCGGGGGTGCCAATTGCGCCTGTTGCAAATGCATCAGCATTTTCGAAGTCGTAATAAAAACCCATGTGTATTCAGTGTGCCAGAAAAATTACGAAGGACGCAGGTCGGCCAAAGAACCGCCTGTGGAGTTCACAGTAAGGACAATGGGACCGTGGCCTGAGTAGGCGATAGCGCTGACCGAGCAGGTGCCGATAACGATGCGCTGGAAGAGGTCGATATGGGTGCCCATGGCGTGAGCAACGGCGGCCTTGATGGGGTCTGCGTGTGACACGCACACCACGATGCCACCGGGGTGTGCAGCACGAATGCCATCGAGCGCAGTGACCATACGAGTTTGCATTTCAGTGAATGACTCACCATTTGGAAAACGAAACGTACTTGGCGAACGTTGCACGGTTGCCCATTCAGGTTTCTTCATAAGAGTGCCGAGTTGTTCTCCGGTCCAATCACCGAAGTCGCACTCAAGTAAACCCTTGTTGATTTTCACTCGTTGCTTCAGAGCCTTTGCGATAGGTGCTGCAGTCTCGCGAGCACGTTCAAGTGGAGATGCATAGATGGCGTCAACTCGCGGCAATTCAGCAATGCGCTCAGCAACCATGTGTGCCTGTTGCACCCCGGCTTCAGCGAGGTGTAAACCAGCTGCGCGACCAGGCAAGATCTTGCCCGTGGTGGGCGTTTGGCCGTGGCGCACTAACAGAATCAGCGTTGACGAACTATGGGCGGCAGGGGTTTTCTTGGAAGCCATTGACACTCAACCTACTGTGGAGCACGTGGATTCCCTAGACACAGTGTGCTCAGATATTTCGGCATGTCGAACCTGTCCGCGGCTGGTGCAATGGCGTGAAGAAGTAGCACTAGAAAAGCGTGCGTCATTCCGAGACGAGGACTATTGGGGCAAGGGAGTTCCTGGTTTCGGCGACCCAACTGCAACGGTCTGGGTGATGGGGCTTGCACCAGCAGCTCATGGTGCGAACCGAACAGGGCGAATGTTTACCGGCGATCGCAGTGGTGATTGGTTGTATCGCGCGATGCACCGTGCAGGACTCGCAACTCAAGAACTTTCGGTTGGTCGCAACGACGGTCTGCGTCTCACCGGTGCATGGGTGTCGTCAGCAGTGCGTTGTGCACCGCCCGATAACAAACCTTCAATAGATGAACGTGACTCGTGTCGCACATACTTGGTGCGCGAGCGTGAGTTACTGACACTTGTTCGTGTTGTCGTGTGCTTAGGAAACTTTGCGTACGAAGCAGTGTGTAAGGAATGGGGCGTTCGCCCACGGCCAAAGTTTGGTCACGGTGTTGAAGCCACAGCACCAGATGGCATCACAATCATTTGTTCGTATCACCCCAGTCAGCAGAACACGTTCACGGGGAAATTAACCGAGCCAATGCTCGACGCTGTATTTACGCGAGCAAGAGAATTGAGCTAACTGTTTAAGGCTTTTGCGGTCATGCTTGCAGCAAGTGAGTGGGCAGTGTCTGCGTCATCGAGAAGTCCGAGCATGCCGAAGAATGCGTGAAACATTCCGTTGTAACGCACCACGCTGGTGGTGACGCCATTTGCAATGAGGCGACGACCGTATTCTTCACCCTCATCGCGCAACGGGTCATACTGGGCAGTGATGATGAGGGCTGGTGGCGCACCTTTCAACAAATTGTCTGGCGAAAAGAGTGGTGACGCAAGTTCTGCCTTCATGTCAGAATTTTTGGGCATGTAGTGATCAATAAACCACTTCATCACTGGCGCAGTAAGTATTGGGCCTGCAGCATTTTCTACTTGTGATTCACGAGACTGTGTCATGTCGGTTGCTGGGTAGATCAACATCTGAAAAACCAATGGCACTGGGCGTTGTTGACTAACAATGGCTGCCAGATTTCCGCCTGCGCTGTCGCCTCCGACTGCAATGCGGTTGGGATCAACACCAAGTTCATCTGCGTTGTCGTATGCCCATCGCAATGAGCACAGTGCATCCTCAACAGCAGCCGGATACTTATGTTCAGGAGCGAGGCGATAATCAACAGACAACACAGCGTGACCCATGCGGTTCGCAAGTGCTCTGCATGATGCGTCGTATCCATCGAGACTTCCAATAACCCATCCGCCGCCGTGGTAGTACACAAGCAATCCGAGATTCTTGTTTGCATTCGGACGATACAAGCGGCACGGTACCCCGCCAGCGCTGACATCACGCACTTCGTGGATGTCTTCTGTGGGCGGCATCACGCGAGTCGCTTGAAACGCGCGGTATTCGGTTGGCGTTGATTCTTCAATTAATGGCCCACCGAGTGATGCCATCATTTCGAGCAGTGCGATTCCTTGTGGATGTAGAGACATAGTTCCCCCTCGTGTCGTTCACCCACAGTAACGCCGGCGGTGCGAGAACTATTTACTGCGCGGTGGTGCAAGCGCAGCACGAATGGCGCTTGACACTTGAGACACGGCAGCCTTGCCGTCATCCAGCCATGGGAACAATGAGAAGAATCCGTGGAACATGCCGAAGTACCGCACGATGCTGGCTTCAACACCGTTAGCAATAAGTGCGTGACCGTATTGTTCGCCTTCGTCGCGTAATGGGTCATGACCTGCGGTGATGATGACAGCAGGCGGGCACGATGCAAGCGTTGCTGGCGAGGCCATGATGGGCGAAACGCGAGGATCTTCGGGCGACGTGATGTCACCGATATACAAATCAATGAATGACGCCATGTCGACACCGCGTAGGAAAGGGCCTGCAGCGTTTTCAACGTATGACTCTGTTCCCATGCGACAATCGGTGACGGGGTAAATGAGCGCTTGAAACACAAGCGGTACTGGCTGCAACTGTGCAACAACTGCTGCAAGGTTTCCGCCGGCACTGTCTCCACCCACCGCAATACGTGTGGGGTCGATACCAAGGTCGTCTGCATTCTGGTGCGCCCACAATGTGGCACGGATGCAATCTTCTAAGCCAGCAGGAAACGGATCTTCTGGGGCAAGTCGATATTCGACTGACAAAACTGCATGACCAGATTGATTGGCAAGTGAACGGCACACGCCATCGTGCGAATCGATTGTGCCGATGACCCATCCGCCGCCATGGAAGAACACAAGCAAGCCCATGTCGTTTCCTGCGCGCGGCTTGTACAAGCGGCAACGAACGCCCAACGCGTTGACGTCGCGCATTTCATGCACGTGTTCATCTGACTTGTAGTCGGTAGTGGCTCGAGCAGCACGTGCTTCTTGTGGAGTTTGCTCTGAGAAACTCTTTTGCTGGCGCGATGCCATCAACGCGATGAGGCGTTCTGCTTGTGGATGCAGAGTCATGAGTTATTCAGCAGGCTTTGGGGCCGCATCTGCGGCAGGCTCAGCTTTTTTCTTCAGTGCCGGAGTTCCGACTTTGACAGATGTCTCTGCCCAATCTGGCCAACGCCGACGGCTCACGATTGACAGTGTGCGAAGAAGTTTCATTGCCACTTCGTCCTCTTGTGCAGGGCGAGCGATGATGACGTTGTCGGCAATCATGCGGTTAATGACTTCTTCACCAAGCGCAGTACGAACGATGGTGAGTGTCCAGTCGTTGTCTTTGCCAATGCCGCCAGTTGCGATGTCTGAATGTTCTGCAGCAAAGTCAGGGCAGTTCTTGCAACCGGTACGAGTCCAGCCGTGGCATTCCTTCAAATCGATTTCGTGGAACGAACCATCTTTCATCCAGATTTGAAAAGCACCCTTGATGTTCATTTTCACCATGTCTTCTTTTTTCAGGCCGTACTTGGCCTCGAAGAGTTCAGGAAAGATTGCATCATCAAACGTCTTTGAGCAGAGAAGTCCAATGGTGAAGAGGAATGGCTTCGAAACTTTTCCTGCTTTGCGATCCCACATGACAGGGGGAGACGATGTCTGGCATCCCATGCCGACAAGCGCAAGACGAGACAGGCCTTTTTCTTTTGCTTCTGGCAATGCAAGTGGGTTTGCGCAGTAGGTGTAACG
>JBAXUC010000121.1:0-4343 GCA_037129855.1 Actinomycetota bacterium
GACCATGGTCTGTCCATCTGGAAACGGGATGGACTATTCAGGCACTTGGTTCGGCCGCCCAATGCTGGATTGACCGCGAATCGCCTGGGACAGCCCGCCTCGAGACCCCTGAACCACCGCTTCCGGCCCATCAGCGCTACCAGTTGCACCCTGCCATCGACTTCGAGTCTTCTGCCTTTGACCGTTTGCTTACACTCGATCCTGATGACGCAGCCACAGTTACTTCCCTTTTGTCGCTCGTTCACGATGCGCTCACGCCGTACCGCTAGTTCTCCTTGTAGCAATTCGAGCCGTCGATGATTACGACGTACGCCCTGTCACTTGCCACGCGCGACTGCGGTAATTCACAACGCATGGCTCTCATTGATGTGGTTGATGATTGGCTCGTCGCGAACTACCCCATCGATTCATATGGCCCTGGCACAACAGTGCGTACGCGTCACTCATCTGATGACCCAGTCTTTCGTCTCACTATTACCGAAAGTGCTCCTGGCAGCACGCACGTTGAAACTCTGACTATCAGTGTTGTGCTGTTGGAAGATGTACTGACGTTCGACGTGCGTATTGTGTCAACTCCTAGTACAGCCAAGGTTGTGCCGTACACCCCACCAATGCTGCCGCCACGTGTTGTGCAATTAGTCCGAACAGCACTGCGCGCGGTGCCGTCAGAAGATGCAAACAGATACATCACCGATGCTGCCACCTTGGTCGACACAGAATTAGGCGGACAAGAAGTTGCAGCATTTATTCTTGCACCCGGTCGTCGACTTCCCGCCATTGTTGAAATCATCGACTATGAACGACGTACTCAACCTCTCGTTGCAATTGGTGCAGGCCCACTTGTCGGATTAGCTCATGTTTTTCAAATAGCAAGTGCCGTGGCACTCAAGGGTTTCACAGAACTAGCCGGCTACTCGCTCATCGGACCTGGTTGCATCATTGTTCAGTGGGCGGGAAATTCCGAACCAGATATCACACGACGTCGCGAATTGCCCGCAGCGTACGAAATGCGTGAACAACACCGAATTATTCGACTGGTTATTGATACAGCAGCTCGTTCTGTTGCTGCGCCACGTGTACCACCCCCACCACGACGCGACTTCGACATTATTGATCTTCCAGTTCGTGAACAACCAGATGAAGAAACAGAAAACGAAGGGCAAGCCCTACACATTGAACAGCTTGAAGCATCAGTAGATGAACTGGAAGCTGCTCTTGCTGATGCAGACCGATTGTTATCCGAGCAACGCACACAGTTGGAACGTAAAGGTGGCCAACTCGATGAACTCATTCTTCGTAATGTTTCGCTAGAGACGCAAGCAGGAAACACGGCTCAGGTACGTGCCGTGCCGTCAATGACCGAGGCGTTGCGTCTTGCGCGTTTGCATTGCCCATTCCTTGTGTTTCACGACAGGGCAATTGAATCGGGTGAAGGTCTTGAAGGGCCAGAGCCAGTCAGCGTGTTACAAGACTTAGTGCGCCTCAATGAAGTCGCACGAGCATGGATGTCAGCTGAAATAACAGGCACCAGTATTAAATTGGCATGTCGGCAAATGGGACTCGACTTCGTGCCGGCCATTTCAGTAACAGCCCGCCAGAAATACGAAGAGGATTACCTCATCGACTGGCGAGGCCACACCGTTCGCGCAGAAGCGCATCTTCGCCGAGGACGCAAAACTCATTTAGTTCGCATCCACCTATATTTCGATAACGAAACTCAGCAGGTTGTCGTTGCCTATATCGGTAGACATTTGCGAGATAAGGGCAGTGCTTCCTAGGTAATGCGCATAGCCTCTATTCGCATGACACGCCGCTTCTTTCTCCGTGTTATTGGCGGCCTCGTTGCGGTGTTCTTGTTAGGTGTTGCTATTTCAGTCACTCAGTATGTTCGTGCTCACCCCCGAGATCCGTTGCAACAAAACATTGCATCGTGGGCACGGGAAAACAAAATGGGGCCCGTCGTCGACAAACTAGAAGCGTGGCTGCACAATGATCCGCCTGCGGTTGCACCAGCAGACTCACTTGCTCTCGCGATCACACCAATCATTGACCCGATAGCACAAACTTCGACAACGGTGACAGCGTCGCCAAGTGACTCGTCAACTTCCACCACCGTTCCTGACATCATCACGCCACTCCAAATTCGACCAACTGTCGCAACTGCATCGTGCCCAATAGATCCCACCACCGCCACAGTTGTTACCTCAACTACTACATCCACGTCCACTACTACAACTGTCCCCGTTGCTACGTCAACGACAACAACAACCACGACAACAACTATTCCGACCAAGCCAGATGACATACCATCACAACTTCTTCCAGCGTTACCAGGTGAAGGAACATGGCAAGCCGTCATGCGAGTGCGTACAAAACCAATCGTGTATGCCACTTCAATTCGCCCTTTATGGTGCTTCGGTTCTGTAGTTGCCACAATGGCCACCTTTGACCCAGCTCGAGTTCATACCGCGATGTTTAATGGCACAGAGATGCCTGGCGGTAACGGCTGGAAGAACGGTTCAAAAATTCGCGGTACGGCATTGCGATCATTAATTGCAAGTTTTAATGGTGGATTCCGATTTGAACATCAGCCAGGTGGCTATGTCACCGAAGGAAAAACTGTGCGCACGATGCGCAAAGGGTACGCCACGCTTGCAATTTCACAGGACGGCACAAGCACAGTTGGCGTATGGGGAGACACAATTACTGAAGAAGGTTCTTGGGCGACATTGCGGCAAAACTTGCCACCACTCGTACATAACGGAAAATCTGTCTATGCCAACTACCCCAAAGTTGATTGGGGTAATGATTTTGGTAACAAGGTCTACAACTTTCGTTCGGCTGTTTGTATTCGTACAGACGGCCTCATGATGTTTGTCGCAGTTGGCAAAGTAAACATCGGCATGTTGGCAGACACGCTTGTTGTACTCGGCTGCAAGACCGGTATGGAACTAGACATCAATGGACAGTGGCCATATTTTGCTGTGTACAGCGACTTTGGTAAAGCAACTCGCTGGGGAAAGATCATTGACAATCGAATGGGTGACCCTAATCGTCACCTCAATGGCTCCACTAAGGATTTCTTTGCGCTCTTCGACCCAGAGACTTTGCCCGCAGGCGCTGTCAAGTAGCCACACTGTATTTGAATACAGTGGGAAGTAACGATGAAGGACAACTCATATGACCGATGGTGACAAATCTAAACAGAAAAAAAATCAAGGCATTAGTTTTGACACAATCGCAGCCATTGCGGGTGCGCTCATTATTGGATCCCTCGTCGCAGCAAATACCATACGCATCGATATCAACTTTGTGGTGTACAAAGCTCATAGTGTTCCGCTCTGGTGGTACACCCTCATCATCATTGGTTTCACAATTCTCACTGATCGTGTATTGCGGTTCGTTATACGTCGCCGCAAGGCACGCAAAGATAAAAACGAGAGCTAGCCGACTAGATGATACGAACCTAGTAGTCGCGGTTCTGCACCATCATCCGTAGCGATCACACCGTCATCAACCAATTTGCGTAAATGAGACCACACACTGCGACGTGCCGGCCTATGCAACTTTTTGTCAATCGCGGCGTACAACACTTTGACAATTCCCGGAATGGTGTTATTGCCATTTGCAATCTGCACAACTATTTGTCGTTCACGTTCTAAACGATGTTCGTGATATGCAATGAGAAACGGCTGCGGATCTGTTACGGGACCGCCATGCGTCGGCCACAAAATACGGTCGTCACGCGCAATGACCTTGCGCATTGAATCCATGTACTGGCGCATGTCTCCATCGGGTGGCGACACGATTGTGGTTGACCAACCCATCACATGGTCACCAGTAAACAATGCACCTTCCGTATCCATAGAAACGCAGAGATGATTTGAAGTGTGGCCAGGAGTAGCAACCGCAGTTAATGCAAACTCTCTGGTCGCCAGAAACTTCTCGCCATCAATAACTGCAGCATCAGGACAAAAAGCAAGGTCGGTTGTTTCCTTCTCTTCATCTTTTTCTATGGCATCTGCCGGGTCGTCTTCAGATGCATCGTGATCATTTTCTTCGACGAAACCTTCATACACACGATGCGGTCCAATTGCATACCGCGTAGCGCCTGTTTCGCCATGAAGCCATTCAGTTAACGGTGAATGGTCTGAATGACAATGCGTTACAACAATGCCAACAACATTTCTTCCATCAAGTGCAGCACGTAATGCATCGCGATGACTATCAAGCTTCGGACCTGGGTCAATTACGACAACATCGTTCGTGCCCAGAATATACGTACCGGTTCCGTGGTAACTGAACTTTGATGGATTCTTTGCAATCACTCGCTGAATCAGCGG
>JBAXUC010000122.1:0-4340 GCA_037129855.1 Actinomycetota bacterium
AATAATGAAGTGACGTTACAACCGTCGCATGACGGTGACGACTTTACCGAACACGCTGACTTCGTCTGGCGTAAACACCATTGGTTCCATTGCTGGATTAGCTGGGACAAGCGTGATCTTGTTGCCTGACTTCTTGAACGTTTTAACCGTTGCTTCATCGCCCGGAATACCTGCAACAACGATGTCGCCGTTGTCTGCTGTTTGCTGTTGACGAGCAACAACAAAGTCGCCATCAAGAATTCCTGCATCAATCATTGAGTCGCCGCGAACGCGCAACATAAACAGTTCCCCTTCACCTGTGAAGTCGGTAGGAAGCGGAATGAGGTCTTCAACGTTCTGTTGCGCCAACAAACCAGTACCGGCTGCCACTTCGCCAATGAGAGGAACGTGACGAGACGGACGACGTTCCATGGCAACTTCTGAGTTGGTATCAAAGCGAACTTCGAGGGCGCGAGGCTTTGTCGGGTCGCGACGCAAGAAGCCCATTTTCTGCAATGTGTTCAGGTGGTTGTGGACGGTGGAGGGGGAGTTGAGGCCTACAGCCTCGCCTATTTCACGCACGGACGGCGGGTAGCCCCGTTCTTGCATGCTGGTGGAAATGACGTTGAGGATTTCGCGTTGGCGGGGTGTGAGTGCTTCGGACATGGGGTCAGCGTACAGGTGTTCGCCCAGAAGGTCAAACACCTGTTCGTAGAACAAATGTTCGGGAAGGTACTTGACTACGAACACCTGTTCGGGCAAACTATCGAACACCCGTTCGCTACGGTTTCCAATACATAGACCTACTGGTCCTTAACCCCTTACCCCGAAAGGAATCGCTCATGGCAACCACCATCGATCCACTCTTGTTCTCAGGTTCTTACCGCTCAGAAGCCGTTGCTCGCCCTCGGCCAAGTGCTGGTACTTTCCAGCGCCGCCGTCGCACCCTTGGTGCCGTCATTATCTTCGGATTGGCCTCTGGTCTCATCTCAACGGGGGCGTTTGCTTCTGATCCAGCTCCTGCTGATCAAATCATCCCTCGCTCGGTCGTTGCTCAGTCAGGCGACACGTTGTGGGACATCGCTCGCACTATTGCCCCCACCGGCGACATCTCTGAACTTGTTCGCGAATTAGTGCGCGCCAATGGTGCCCGTATCGAGGCAGGCCAGATTGTCCGCATCCCGTAATTGCTTTATTCCTTGCTAAAAAAGGGCAAAATCCACACAAAGGCAAGTTGTGGTCATTTAGAGTTAGCGGAGTGCATTGCCCCGTATGCCCACATGACGACACCAAGGTGATCGACTCGCGCCCCGCCGATGATGGCGCGGCAATTCGTCGTCGACGTGCTTGCCCCGAGTGCGCCTACAGATTTACAACCTATGAACGTTTGGAAGAGGCACCGTTGCTGGTGATGAAACGTTCGGGTTCTCCTGAACCATTTGACCGAGCAAAAGTCACGTTTGGCGTACGTTCAGCGTGCAAGGGGCGTCCGGTTGACGACGCGGCTATTGATGCATTGGCTGAGGCAGTTGAAGACGACATGCGACTTGCTGTGACTGCCGGAACAGAAATCACATCATCCACGGTTGGTCATGCAGTTCTCGAACGCTTGAAAGCTCTTGACGAAGTTGCGTACATGCGCTTTGCAAGTGTGTATAAAAACTTTGACGACGCCGCTGCGTTTCGCCGCGAACTTGCACTGCTTAAGCAGTCGTAACTTTTTCGTATCGCGCAAACACGAAACCACTGTCAGTTGTTAGCGAGACACATGTGAAGTGTCGCAAAGCATGTGGTGCCTGACTCAAAGACGGCCCACGAAATCCACCAAGGCGTGGAGACATGGACAGATTGATTGCATCAACACAATCAGCATCAAGCAACGCTGCGTTCAACATCGGGCCGCCTTCGACATGAACAACACCGTGGGGCAACTGAGCAATGATTCCCGCCATGTCGACATCTGTATCGCCAGCGCGCACAGTGTCCACGCTGAGTGCCGGCGCAGACATTGTTGTGGCAATCAGTCCAGCCCCCGAGGAAAACAGGGGAGATGAGAAATTCAGTGCGCATGTCTTTGTGACAACGGCAATGCGTAGCCCCGCCTTGCTTGGTGGTCCGTAGTTCTCGGCACGTGCAGTACCGGCGCCCACCAGCACGACTGCAGCGGCTCCACGCAACGCAATGAGGCGTGCTTGGTCTGCTGGTCCACCGAGGGGTCGAGAACGCCCGTTGACGTCAATGACGCCGTCTGGGGTGGAGATCATGCAGATCTCCACACTGTGTAACGGGCTCGTCATGCCAACAGTGTACGAACACTGCGAGTTGGCCGTGGCTGGCGTGGCAATCTATGGAATGACCGATACCGCTAATCGCACCGTATTTCGCACATGTCCGCTCTGTGAGGCCACATGTGGCCTAGAGATTTCGGTGAATCCGCAAGAACAAATTGTGCGAATCCGCGGCGATCAAAAGGATGTGTTCAGTCATGGCTTTATTTGCCCGAAGGGCAGCACCCTGAAGCAGTTGCACGAAGATCCAGACCGGTTGCGGATGCCAATGGTGAAGCGCGATGGAAAACATGTCGAAGTGTCATGGGATGAAGCATGGAAAGTCGTAGCTGACGGATTTGCTGGTGTTATCGAACGTCACGGTCGTGGAGCACTCGCTGCGTATTTGGGAAATCCGAACGCACACAACTTGGGGCCGCAATTGTTTAGCGCCACGATGCTTCGTTCAATGGGGACACGCAATGTGTTTAGTGCCTCCACTGTTGATCAAGTGCCAAAGCATGTAACTGGTGGGTACATGTTTGGTACTGCGCAAAGTATTTCGGTACCAGATCTTGATCACACTGATTATCTGATGATGTTAGGCGCGAACCCCCACGCTTCTAATGGCAGTCTGTGCACCGCACCAGATTTCCCTGGTCGAATGGAACGCATCCGTGAACGTGGCGGAAAGATTGTTGTCGTTGATCCGCGCCGCACGCGCACGGTGGAAGCCTCTGATGAATGGGTGTCGATTCGTCCAGGCACTGATGGTTTGTTCTTGGCTGCAATGGCCAACGTGATGTTCAAAGAGAACTTGGTGAACGTTGAACCACGCATCATGTCGATTCTGAACGGGCTTAATGAATTCGCTGCAGCGATTGCGCCGTTTACTCCTGAAGCTGTTGCAGTTGCAACGGGCGTTTCTGCTGAAACCACAGTGAGACTTGCGCGAGAACTCGCGGGTGCAAAGACCGCTGCTGTGTACGGACGCATTGGTGTGAACACGGTGGAATTCGGCACCACATGTGCGTGGCTGATTGAAGCAATCAATGTGATTACAGGCAACATCGACAAGCGCGGCGGCTCAATGTTCACTATGCCCGCAACTGGTGGTGCCACAACGCGCGGCCAGGGCGGCAAAGGCAAAGGATTTGCGATGGGTCGCGGTCATAGTCGCGTCAGCAACAGGGCAGAAGTGCTGGGTGAGTATCCCGTTGCTGCAATGGCAGAGGAAATAATCACTCCTGGTGAAAATCAAATTCGTGGCATGGTCACAGTTGCGGGAAATCCTGTGCTGTCAACACCACATTCGAAGCAACTAGACGCAGCGCTAGCTGAACTTGAATTCATGGTGTCAATTGACATTTACGTTAATGAAACAACGCGTCACGCTGATGTGATTCTTCCAGCACCGTCATCGTTAGAGAAAGATCATTACGACGTTGGTTTGTATTTGTATGCGGTGCGTAATGTTGCTAATTACAGCGAGCCTGTATTGAACCGAGATCCCGCTACTCCCGATGAAGCAGATATTTTGCTAAAGATGGCCGGAATATTCCAAGGCCTTGGTGCTGATTGTGATGCAGAAGCATTAGATGATCAATCAATAAATGCAGCAGTGTTGTCAGCTGTTGCTAATTCTTCCTCACCAATTTTTGGTCGTGACGCAGAAGAGATTCTGAGTGCGCTGAATGCAAAGGGTCGACGTGGAACTGCACGCAGTCTTGATTTAGTGATTCAAACGGGCCCGTATGGTTCGGCGTTTGGTGCTGTTCCGAATGGTTTGTCACTTGACATGTTGATTGATAATCCACACGGAGTTGACTTGGGTGCACTTGAACCGCGGTTGCCAGACATGTTGCGAACACCGAGTGGTCTTATTGAGTTATCACCGCAGGTTTTCATTGATGACCTGCAACGTCTCGAAGCATCAATTGCATCTGTAGACGTTGATCAAATGTTGTTAGTTGGTCGTCGCGAATTGAAGTCAAACAATTCATGGATGCACAACATCAAAGTTCTCACTAAAGGTGCACTCGCATGCACAGCACAGATTCATCCTGATGACGCTGCACGTCTCGGTGTCATCAC
>JBAXUC010000123.1:0-4335 GCA_037129855.1 Actinomycetota bacterium
TCAGTGTAGGACTATTTTTCGATGGTTTTGTTGTCTAGGAGGCAAGTGCGCCAGCAAAGACTTGCCATGCCAGCAAGGACTTAGCGACCAAGCTGAGAACGATATAAATGCGCTCGCCATGGAGGTAATTGGCCCATTTGCCTTTTGCCTTGTACTGCTTCCATTGCACGATGGCGAAGCAGTTAAACAAGATGAACAACGAGATCACGATGCCGTACACGAAGCCTGGAACCGAAGTCGCCGTTGGGCCTTTGGGGTGAAGAAGGTTGAACATCACCACTATCCACGGAACGATGCCGGCGATACACCCGAACCAAAATGGCAGCATGTCGCCATTTCCGGGGGTCGTGTATTTCTCTTGCAGCCAACCGAACAGAATCATGGACGCATTGACACCAAATACGGCAATCAGTGTGGAGATTTGTGAAACACCATTGAGTTGCAGAATGACGATGATCATGATGGAAGACGAGAGCGAGTATTCCACCCATCGATACACATTGATGTGTTTGCTTAGCCCGTCTGTGTAGCGAGGAAAGATCTTCGGTGACGTGATGAAGAAGTGAAAGAAGGCCGACAAGAAGAGAAACGATGCGACCATGTAGCCGATGTTTAGGTTAAACAACTGGACTGGTGAGGAGAAGTTGCCAGTGCCTGGCGCTTCGGTCAGGTACGTCGCATTCACGGGAAGTGATGCATCGTTAGCGAGCAGGATGATTGCGATGAAAGATGCCAAGTGCAGGAGCCCTGCGTTTCGGTTTAGTTTGCGAAGACCTTTGAGTTCAGCTTCCATATATACTCCTTCATGGCAATGTTGTTTCTGAATTCTCCCACAACTGGTACCTAGGAGTGGGTTGCCACTAAGTTACAGAGCCATGAATGTTGTTGATGCCGTAAATGCCCGCTTGTCGGTGCGCCAGTTTCTTTCCACTCCTGTTTCGGACGATCAATTGCGTTCGCTGCTGGCTGATGCGTCCCGTTCACCTAGTGGCGGCAATGTGCAGCCATGGCGTATCTATGTGGTCAACGGTGAATCACTGACCCGTATGCGTGAGTTCTTGGCCACACAGCCACCGGTTGAAGCACCTGAGTACGACGTGTACCCGAAAAGCATCACAGAGCCGTATCGAACAAATCGTTTCACTATTGGTGAACAGATGTACGCGACTCTTGGCATCGCACGCGAGGACAAGCCGGGCAGATTGCGCCAGTTCGCACACAACAACGATTTCTTCAGCGCGCCAGCAGCCATGTTCTGCTTTATTGATCGACAGATGGGGCCACCACAGTGGTCAGACCTTGGAATGTTCTTGCAGACATTTATGTTGCTTGCCGTGGAGAATGGCCTTGCAACATGTGCGCAGGAATATTGGTCGTCTCGCCATCAGGCTGTATCAACGTTTGTTGGTGCGCCCGAAAACGAAATGTTGTTCTGCGGAATGTCGATCGGATATGCCGATACTGCAGCACCAATTAACTCTCTCCGTGCAGAGCGCATGCCTGTCGATGAGTGGGCTCGCTTTATCTAACGCGAGTGATGGGCTTCGGCCTGTAAAACCAATGCGCTCGGTCTGACATGGCGGTCAATATCCATAATGCCGAACTTCAGCTCAAACCCGTGTAACCACTCGTAGTTATCAACTGCAGTCCAGTGAAAGAAACCTGTGATGTCGATGCCTCGTGCGATGGCATCGTGCGTAATGTCAAGACCTGCCGACAGATATGCCGCACGTATTGAGTCATCATCAGTGCCGATGCCGTATTCAGCTATCAGCAATGGAGTGCCAGGAAGTTCTGCGTGAAGTTTGTCGAGAATTAGGCGAAGACCTTCTGGCCAAATTGTGTACCCGAGAGGCGATGGCGGAGCATCTTCTGGATATAGAGCAAGTTGTCCATTACGTACTCCGAAAGCGCAGTAGTACGAGAACCCAATCATGTCGAATGAACCTGCAAGTTCTGGACGAACGATTGGTGCGCGGTCGGCAACTTGTAGAACACCTGAACGAAATAGTTCAAGACCTGCATTCCAGTTACTTGCATAAAAGCGAGCGGCGAAATCATGTGAAGCCGGTTCGTCATCTAATAGATGAACGGTCGACAGGCCGAATACAGAAGCAACTGGGGCACCAGTTTGTTTCAGTCGCACAGCAGCCTCAGCTGTGGCTAGTTGCATTTGTTCTGTGACTGTGCGCCATTCTTCAAGATCGTTATGACCTGGCGACCAACCGCGGCCGAGATATGCGGCAGTGGGGTAGTAGTTGGTTTCATTTACTGGTTGCCAACCATCAACCAGGTCGCCAAAGGTGTCTGCGATGAAGTCAACGTGGCGAGACCAATACTTCGTGCGATTTTCGTCGACAAGAAATCCGCCCCGATCTGCAAACCACTTCGGCAATGTGAAGTGGAAAAGACAAACCCACGGGTGAACGCCTGCATCGCGCGCTGATTGCAACATTGTTCGGTAGAGCGCAATTGCAGATTGGTCGTGCACGCCTTCTTGTGGCTCGATACGCGCCCATTCAATTGATAAACGATGGTGGGTGAGTCCGAGTTGACACAGAACCGTAAAGTCATCTGAATAGCGTTCAGAAAACCCGTTGCCATTTCCCGATGGTGGGGCGTTGCCAGCGCGTTCCCATTCAATCCAGTCAGATGCTGGTGCTGCGCCTTCGCATTGCGTCGATGATGCTCCAGTGCCCCACATGAAGCCAGTTGGCCATGTGCGGTGTGGTGCAGGCGTCATGATTTGTACTTAGTGCAACCACGGCGTAATGCAGAGGCCCACAATTAAGCCTTCGGGGCCTAGGAGACGAGCAATAGTTTGACCCCACGGTTCAACGCGCGTGTCGTGAATCAGTGTGTGTCCTTTTGCTTTTAGTTCTGTGACAGCTGCGTCAACATCAGCAACTTCGAATTCAATAGTTGCCTGTGGAATAGGGATATGGGATGGCCATTCGTTTGTGCCGAAACATGATTGGGCGGCATCGGCAAGTGGCCACACTCCAAGGTGTTTGCTGCCATCGAAACCATCAACAGCTATGTAATCGCCTGAGACAACCTGCAACGGGAGACCAAGAGTGTCGCGATAAAAAGACGCGCCTTCGGCAGGGTTAGGAACAATGGGAGCAAAGCCAGCGACAAAAAGGATTTCCATATGGCTGTTATATCAGTTCAGGTTGCTAGGTCGCTCACAATGCGACCTGCTTCAAGTGTGACAGTGCGGGTGATGCGCACAGAATCGAGAAGTGATCTGTCGTGGGTGACGAGAAGGACTGTGCCGCCGAACGTATCGAGTGCTTGTTCTAGTTGTTCGATAGCGGGAAGGTCGAGATGGTTGGTTGGCTCATCAAGCACTAGGCAGTTAGCGCCATTAGCCATGAGTAAAGCCAATACACCACGTGTGCGTTCGCCAGGCGACAGAGAAGCAGCAGGGCGATTCACGTGATCAGCTGCAAGGTTGAACTTGGCAAGAAGCGTGCGTGATTCAGGAACTAATAGCCCAGTGGCCGCCATGAATACTTCTAACAATGTTGCATCGGAAAATGTGCCATCTTCGTTCCGACCAGCAAGTTGATTGCGTGCTTGTTCCAGTTCGCCAATGACAACGCCAGGTCCCATCCATTGTGAACCGCTAGAAAGTGGAATGCGGCCGAGTAGTGAACCGATAAGTGTGCTTTTGCCGCTGCCATTGTGGCCAACGATTGCGATGCGATCACCGAATGACACTTGAAGTTCGATTGGTCCGAGATGAAATGAGTCGTAATCAACTTCTGCGCCAGCAAGACGAGCCACCACATCGCCACCGCGGGCGGCGAGTGGTATTTCAAGTCGTAACTGCCATGCTTCGCGTGGCTTTTCAACTTTGACTAGGCGTTCCATCTGCTTGTCAGTGCGCGCAGCCTTGCCGGCAAGTTGTTCAGACGAATTCATCTTGAGGTTGCGTTGAATCTTGTCACCGTCGTTTGGTTTTTTCTTTGCTTTGCTGACACCTTGCGTTGCCCATTCACGTTCACGTTGTGAACGGCCTGCAAGATCTGACCGCTTTGAGTCGTACTCTTCAAAATCTGTCCATGCTTGTTTACGCGCAACTTCACGTTCTGTGAGATATGCGGTCCAACCACCAGCAAATGTAGAAGCCGTGTGCTTGAACTCATCAAGTTCCACGACATGAGTAATGGTGCGTTCTAAGAATGTGCGGTCGTGGCTAACCAAGACAACACTGCCGGAAATGGAAGTTACGAAATTCTCCAGGCGTGCAAGCCCGTCAAGATCGAGGTCGTTAGTTGGTTCGTCAAGTAGATACACATCGAACCGAGAAAGGATGAGGGCTGCAAG
>JBAXUC010000124.1:0-4294 GCA_037129855.1 Actinomycetota bacterium
TACGCACCAGTTACGTAATGGCAGTAGTACAGCCACACGAACGCGCAGCAGCAGCCAGTATCACGAATGTGCCGCGCAGCCTCGCATCAGCATTGCCGCCATTAGCAGCCGGCTGGATGCTTGATCAATCAAACTTTGCGTGGCCACTACTTATTTGTGCGGCCTGCAAAATTACATACGACTTGCTGTTGTTGATGATGTTTCGCAATGTGCGGCCCCCTGAAGAGGCCGCAAAAAGCTAATAATTGCTTGACATAGTGACAGACCTATTGGGTAAGGTAATCACATGGATCAGACATCGATTATCCACATGCAACCAGGAGTGCGAGGCGGACAGCCTTGCTTCGCTGGCACACGCATCTCCGTCAAAGATGTCCTCGACTACCTTGCATCCGGAATGTCATCTGATGAAATCATCGTTGACTTTCCAGAACTCACAGCGGCTCACATTCGAGCTGCTATTGAGTTTGCGGCTCTGCCTGAGCGTCACCTTGCCACCCCTGCGTGAGGCTCCTTCTCGACCAGAACCTTTCGTGGCGCTTAGTCCGCCTTCTAGAGTCAAAATTTTCAGACGTCGTACACGTATCCACCGTTGGCTTGTCACAGGCAACTGATTTACAGATCTGGCTCTATGCGATGCTCCATGAATTCATGATCGTCTCAAAAGATTCTGATTTTCAGAATCTAATTCCTGGACCAAATTCATTTCCTAAATTCATCTGGATAACTATCGCTTCAGCTCGCACTTCAACTATCGCGCAAACACTTCTCGAGCACTTTGATCACATATCTGCATTTGCAGAGTCCGCGCACGTGGGACTTGTGATTCCTGTAACGGCCCCCTGAAGAGGCCACAACTAGTTAGCGAGTCTCAGCTTTGAGAGTGCCCTTGCCCACAAGGTCACGAAGTTCGGTCTTCAAGAACTTTCCTGCAGCGTTACGCGGCAGTGGCTCATTCATGATGACAACATGATTCGGAACCTTGAATGACGAAATCTTTCCGTCAAGGAACTTCCACAAATCATCAGCAGTAAGCGAAATGCCTTCTTTAGGGAAAATGGCAACGCCAACTTCTTCACCGAGACGCTCGTGAAGAACACCAAAGACTGCAGCTTCGTACACAGCGGGGTGCTCGTAAATTGCACCTTCAACTTCAACGCAGTAAATGTTTTCGCCACCACGAAGAATCATGTCTTTGATGCGGTCCTTGATGAACAAGAAACCTTCATCATCGATGTATCCACCGTCGCCGGTGCGCAACCAACCGTCCACAATTGTCTCAGCGGTTGCGTCAGGGCGATTCCAGTAGCCACGAATCAACATTGGGCCGAACATGCAGATCTCGCCCATCTCATTTGGTCCGAGTGTCTTGAACGTTTCAGGGTCGCGAATTTCTAAGCGCATTGGCCATGTTGCTCGGCCAGTACTCGTGGGACGATCGGTGTAGAACTTACCAACGTTGCCAGGACCATACGCATTGGTTTCGGTCATGCCGTATCCCAATTGTGGACTTCCTTTTTTGATGGCCTTATCAACTTTGTCAACAAGTGCTGCAGGAGCTGGTGCACCACCACCGCCAACAGCACGAAGGCTGCTGGTGTCGTACTTTTCAAAATCTGGATGGTTCACAAGATCCCATGACTGTGTCGGCACGCCAACAAAGTTCGTGATGTTCTCTTCAGCGATGATGGGCAATGCCTTGCCAGCATCCCACTTATACATGATGACGAGCTTGAGTCCGCCCATGAAGCAGCTGAGCATCACAGGAACACAACCGGTGACGTGAAAGAGAGGAACAATCAAAATGAATGACGGTGGAAATGGATCTGCGGGAGCTTCTGGCTCATCAGATGCCAACTTCAGTACAGAGTTACGTGCCGAGAACGCCATGAGCGCACTGAGAACTGCACGATGCGTAGATACCGCACCCTTCGGGCGACCAGTTGTGCCAGAGGTGTACAAAATTGTTGCATCGTCATCAAGTGAGATATCTGCAACCAATGGCCCGAGTCCGGTTTTCACAACGGCAGCCCAATCATCAACATCGGCTCCGAGTTCGCGCTCTGGGCGAACACACAACATCTTGATGCCGTGGTTGCTGCATGATGCATGAGCAGTATCAATGCGCTGTTGGTCGCCAATCAGAACTTTTGCGCCAGAGTCTTGCAATGCGAAGTCCATCTCGTCTTCAGTCCACCAGGCGTTGAACGACACATTGACAGCACCAATAGAAATGATGGCAGCGAACGCCATGATCCATTCAGGGAAGTTACGCATGGCAACAGCGACACGATCGCCCTTCTTCACGCCATAGGTGTTCACCAGCAAGTGGCACAGACCATCAACCTGGTCCATGGTCTTTTCAAAGGTCCACTTCTCGCCCTCATAGATAATGAAAGTGGCGTCACCGAAGTTGCGCGCATTTTGCAATACAAGTGCAAGGTTTGGAGGGCAGTTCTTGAAGACGTCCATCTTCACGCCACGAATATCGGCTTCCATTAATTCAAACGGAGTACCTGACCCTGCGGCCAAAACTTTTGTTTGTGCTTCTATCCATGAAAGTGCCATGTGAAAATCCCCCGTGAGTTACGAAGAATAAAGTCTAGAGGCGCATGCGCCAAGCGTCACAGTCCGTTCCGGACGACGAAAATTACGCGGCTTGGCGTTGACCGTAATAACGGCGCAAATATTCCTGGTTACGGATCTGCACAAGGATGTAGCAGTAGGCCGCAAGACCAAGGAAAGAAACCGTGAACAGGTACAGCATGGCTGTACTGCCGGTGGTGAGACCAAGGAACAATGAGATGCCAGTAGCGGCCACCATTCCGTACAGAACATTGACGCGACGACGACGCACTACTTCGCGAGATGACATAAAGGCTGTCTCGGCAGCAAAGTGCGTACGAGGCAATTCAGCGGTGTGGTGAGTGCGGCGGTGGCGAGGCTCGGCGGCAAGAACTCCGTCGCTTGCGATCAGGCGAGGTGCTTGTACCGAGGGACGAGCCATAGGGGCAGAGAGACGAGGAGACGACGACAATGGTCGAGCCATGGCGCGCATTGGCGACTGAGTACCTGGAGCTTGTGAGCGCTGAAGCGTGTGCAACTGACGACGAAAATCAGACACGGACGACACTGCGCCAGTATCAAAGCGTGAGCGAAGAAGAGGAGGCAGCAAGACTGCCATCCACATTGCGCCGACAATTAAAAGAACAAGTTGACTCATGTAGAAAAAAATTACCTTGAGTAGAGAGCGGTGGCGTCAAAAGACACTTCTAAAAGCCTAGTGAGGTTTTGTCAGCCCTGCGACCTTTGAGGCCTTACGTACAAACAAAAAAGGCATTTTTGGCTCGAAAATGGACAAAAATGCTCAATTAGGACCTTTTTCACAGGTCGTAATTGGATTTTAGTCGGGTCGCTGGAAGGTGCCAGAGCGTCCGCCCGACTTCTCCCAGAGGGCCAGTTCCCCGATCACCATGGTCTTGTCTGCACTCTTGCACATGTCATAGATGGTGAGAGCTGCAACCGAACACGCGGTGAGTGCTTCCATCTCGACACCGGTCTGTCCAGTGGTTTCGACAATGGCTTCGATAGAGACGACACCCTCACCCACCGCAATATTGACGGTGACTGCGCTGAGCATCAGCGGGTGGCAGAGAGGAATCAGATCGCTTGTTTTCTTTGCGGCCTGGATACCAGCGATGCGGGCAGTAGCGATGACGTCCCCTTTCGGCAACGAAGACGAGGCGATGGCAGCTGATGTGGCGGGCAACATCTGTACGTTGCACCGAGCAACTGCCCGACGACTCGTGATGTCTTTGCCACCCACATTGACCATGTGCGCCTGGCCAGATTCATTGAGATGGCTAAAGGTTGGCTCGCTCACCTGGTCAGGTTATGCCGAAATCTTGCACTCCCGCACACATCGCATTTGACAGATCCTAGAAAGGATTTACTATGGCAATTAGCGAGACAGCCCGGCTAGACATGCTTGCCGGATTACGAACTCACGTCGGAGAAGCAGTGGCGAACACATTGATGGAACACCTGCCACCAGGCGGATGGTACGACGTAGCTCGCACGGGCGATATTGACCATCTGCGCGCCGATATCGATCGTGTCCGCGATGACGTTTCACTGCTGCGCTCAGAAGTAGGCACCATGCGCTCAGAGGTTGGCAACCTACGTGCGGACATCATTGGCCTTCACAACAGGCTCGATGGGGTCGAAGGAAGGCTCGACGATCGAATCGACAAGCTCGATGCAAAGTTCTCCAAGCAGATCGCTGACCTGACTC
>JBAXUC010000125.1:0-4288 GCA_037129855.1 Actinomycetota bacterium
AGGGGGCCATTGATGTGGGCAGAAGTGGTCATGGATGAGCAACTTAGTCCAAATCGTTGCGCCGCTGTTCAGAATTGACCGTCGGATGAGTTTCTGGGCAACCTTGGCAACTATTGTGATGGGTGTTGCGCTGCTGACGGCCAACGCACTGAAATGGGGACAACAAATGGCACAAGTACCAGTGACCGAAGGCGTGTTTACATGGCCATCTGAAACGCCACAACTTATTGGTGCACGATGTGTTGCCTGCGACAACCATATGTTTCCGGGTCAATCGGGTTGCCCCCGTTGTACGGGTGACAAAACCGAAGAAGTTCTGTTGGGTCGTCGCGGAACATTGTGGACATGGACCATCCAAGGGTTTCCTCCCAAAGCGCCGCCATACGCGGGTGATGTCGACGTCAAAACATTTCAGGCTTTTGGAGTTGGATATGTGGAACTGCCTGGTCAAGTCAAAGTAGAAGCGCGACTGACTGTGGCTGATCCAGAAAAACTCAAGATCGGAATGGAGATGGAGATGGTGATTATTCCATTAACCACTGACGCTGACGGAAACGAAGTCGTCACATTTGCATTTGCACCTGTGGCATAAAGAACTACTCGACACATTAAAAATAACTGATAGACATCTCAACAAAGGAAAAAAATCATGACCATTGAAGTAGCCATCGTCGGAATTGGAATGCATGAATTCGGTCGCACCGAAGGCGTGTCAGGAATGGATCAAGGCGTGATTGCAGTGCGTCGTGCATTGGCAGACGCTGGAGTGTCGTGGGAAGACATGCAGTTTGCGTTTGGTGGCTCACTCGCTGCTGGTGCAGCAGACACAATGGTGTCCCTGCTCGGACTCACTGGTCTGCAGTTCATCAATGTTGCCAACGGTTGTGCCACTGGTGGCTCGGCGTTGTTCTCGGTTTACAACACAATTCGTTCCGGAGTCTTTGACCTCGGAATCGCCGTCGGATTCGACAAGCATGAACGCGGTGCGTTTCGAGTAAACACAAAAGGTGCGGGTCTTGGAGACTGGTACGGCGCAAGCGGCCTAGCGCTGACAACGCAGTTTTTCGGAATGAAGATCAATCGCTACATGCATGAATACGGAATCACAAACTCCTCGTTGGCAAAAGTTTCAGAGAAAGCCTTTCGCAATGGTTCGCAGAACCCGATGGCATGGCGACGCAAGCCCATCTCGGAGCAAGAAGTTCTCGATTCATTGATGCTGTCGTATCCGCTCACGCAATACATGTTCTGCTCACCTGGCGAGGGTGGAGTTGCGCTCATCTTGTGTCGTGCAGACAAGGCTCACTTGTACACCAAGACACCCATCTATCTAAAAGCCGCTGTCGTGCGCAGTCGGCGTTTTGGAAGTTTTGAAGTTCTTGCACCGTCGATTGCACTTCAACACAATGCCGGACCAACAGTTGACGGAGCCAAGGCAGCCTTTGAAATGGCTGGCATGGGGCCAAAAGATATTGACATCGCCCAGCTACAAGACACCGAGTCAGGTGCTGAGATCATGCACATGGCAGAGAACGGATTCTGTGAGCACGGCGAGCAAGAGTTCATGATTCAGGCTGGCGAAACAGAAATCGGCGGAAAATTTCCAGTCAATACTGATGGTGGATGTCTTGCCAACGGCGAACCCATCGGTGCATCTGGGTTACGTCAGGTGTATGAGAACGTTTTGCAATTGCGTGGTCAAGCCGGTGTGCGTCAAGTCCCCAACAATCCTAAGACCGCCTATACACACGTGTATGGTGCGCCCGGAATTGCTGGCGTCACTATTTTGCAGCGCTAGCGCTTCGTTTACTCATGGCGATACTGACATCGACCTTTGCTGCTGACTGCGGCAGTGACATTGCGCTTGTTGATGATGTGCGCACGGTGACGTGGGCTCAACTTGACACCCGTGTTAACAAATTGATCAACGGACTTCGTGCAACAGGACTCAAAACTGGTGACACGGTTGCTGTCATTGTGGGTAATCAGTGTGAGTGGTTTGAACTGGCTCAGGCGTGTGCACATGGTGGATGGACATATGTCCCGCTGAACTGGCATCTTGTGGCTGATGAACTTGCATATGTGCTTGAGGACGCGGGTGTTCTTGCGTTATTTGTTGACCAACGCTTTGATGCGCCCGTAGCCGCGGCACTTGCAGATCCACGAGGTGCATCGGTGAAAACAGTTGTCGGCATTGCAACATCTGACGGCGCAGCTGTTCGACAAGACGCGCGTTTTGTTGCGTACGAGACGGTCATTGCTAGCGGCAGTGCAGATGAACCGGACGAACAGATGCTTGGCGGTCCAATGTTTTATACATCTGGCACAACCGGTCGACCCAAGGGTGTGCGCGGAATGTTGTCTGGTGGAATGTCGCTCACCCCTGACATCATGAAGTTGGTTGCCTCGGGGTTTTCACAATTTGTTCCGATTCCTGGCATTACCTTGCTGTGTGGGCCGTTTTATCATTCTGCACAGTGGGCGTTTTCTTTTTTGCCGATGATCAATGGTTCTTCCGTTGTGATGCAACACAAATACGATTCCGCCGGAGTGCTTTCGTTGATTGACGAATATGGCTGCACAAATGTTCACCTTGTGCCCACTCAGATGAAGCGACTTGTCGACTTGCCCGCAGACAAGAAACAAGCCTTCTCTGGAGCGTCAATGCTCGCGGCATGGCACGGCGCCGCGCCTTGTCCGCCAGCAGTGAAGCGTTCGCTGATTGAGTGGTGGGGACCAAAGATTACGGAGTATTACGGATCCACAGAAGGTTCTATTATCTCAACGATTTCATCTGCTGAGTGGTTAGACAAAGGGGGCAGTGTCGGAAAGCCACTGCAGCAGTTTGAAGTCATCGTGGTCGACGATCAAGATCAACCCGTGTCTCAAGGAGCCGAAGGCACATTGTATTTTCGAAATAAAATGGGGACAGATTTTTCGTATCACAACGACGAAGAAAAGACTAAGGCAGCACATCTCGAGCCAGGCGTCTTTACAACAGGAGATGTTGGCTATGTCGATGACGACGGATACCTCTGGCTATCTGATCGCAAGATTGACATGATTATTAGTGGCGGCGTGAATATTTATCCAGCAGAGATAGAGGGTGTTCTTTCAATGCATCCGTCAGTAGACGACGTGGCTGTTATCGGAGTTCCTGATGAAGAGTTTGGAGAGAGCGTTAAAGCACTCGTGCAACTTTTTGAAAACGTAGTTCCTTCAGATGAACTCAAATCTGAAATCCTGACATACTGCCGTGGTCTTTTGGCCGGCTATAAAGTTCCGCGCTCACTAGATTTCATCGCTCTTGTTCCCAGAACTGGAACCGGAAAAATACAGAAGCAACCATTGCGCGCGCCTTTTTGGGAAGGGCATCAACGCCGCATTTGAAATGGAGACACAATGATCGACTACAGCAGGTGTTATCACAATGGCGTGCGGGTTGCGCATCTTGAAACAGCGATGCAGGAAATTGGTGCGGCTTTGGGGGTGACGTGGTGTGAGCCACAAGAACGGGAACAAAATGTTTGGTTGCCCAATACCGGAGAGACAACTATTCCGTTGCGTTTTACGTATTCATCTCAGGGTCCACAACACATTGAATTACTTGAAGGTGCGCCAGGATCAATCTGGGATGGCCGCGTCACGCCGGGCCTGCATCATGTCGGCGTGTGGTCAGACGATGTTGCTGGTGATACATCAGCGTTGCTAGAAAGAGGCTGGAATCTGGCAATGGCTCAAGCGAGTCCTGAGAAAGGATTTGGGGCCTTTACATATGTTCAACCGCCGAGCGGTTTGATTGTGGAGTTGGTCTGGAGTGCGATTCAGCCGATGTTTGAACGTTGGTTTGCAGGTGGCCCTCTGGCGTAGTGCTAGATAGCGCGCGCGTCACCCCACTCGAGATGTAGTTCGTTCAAGGCGCGCAATACGAAACCTGGCATATGCGTGAAGTCGTTCGTGTCTGGTGCGAGCCGCAGATGGGGTAGTCGATCAAGGACAACGTTGAGCGCAGTTTTTTGTTCGAGGCGGCTTAAGCCACTACCTGGGCAATGATGCTCGCCTAGCGAGAAAGCCATATGACGTTTTGTATTAGACCGCGTGAGATCGACTTGGTCTGCGTTGGGAAAGATTGAATCGTCACGATTTGCAGCGGCGTATCGAATATGTACCGTGGAGCCTGCCGGAATTATCACACCTGCAATTTCTGTGTCGGCGGCTACGGAGCGATACAACCCTTGCGTCGGAGACTCCAGGCGCATCGACTCTTCTAAAAATTGTTCGACAAGAG
>JBAXUC010000126.1:0-4190 GCA_037129855.1 Actinomycetota bacterium
AGTTCAGTTAGCGCTTTTTTGCAGGTGCTTTTTTGGCAATAGCTTTTTTGGCTGGTGCTTTGGCTGGTGCAACCTTTTTCACTGCGACAACTTTTTTCACAGCTGCCTTTGCAGCTACAACTTTCTTTGCAGGTACTTTCGCTGCGACAACTTTTTTCGCAGGGGCCGACTTCTTTGCAGGGGCCGACTTCTTTGCAGTTGCTGCCTTTTTATCTGGTGGAGCCTTCTTTGTAACCGACGGTTTACCCGATGGCTTCACTGCAACATCGACAACGCCAGGCACAGCAAGATCAACACTGCGTCGCGCAGGGCTGTAGCCAACAACAGTCAATGTCACAGCGTCGCCAATAGCGAAAATGTCGCGCGCACTGCGTGGCTGCGGATTTGCCATGTTGCGAAGTGGTACGTACCCAGAAATACCACCCATAAGTGCGGTAATACCGTTTGCCGCATACGACTCAACAACAGCTTTCACTTTTGAACCGACTGGGTGCTTTTCAACAAACTGCAAATACGGCATAAGTTCATTGGCCATTTTTGCTTTCACACTCGGTGGCGGAGCCTTCGGAACTGGCATCGGCTTGCTGGCTTGCGGACTTGCGCTCGAAGATTCCTTCTTGACCACTTTTCCTGTTTTCACAGAACGGCGGCTTGTTGCGCCGCGCACAGGAAGACGCTCAACAAATACCCAACCCACAAGCGGCACTGGCTTGCCGCCAATGAGACGACCTTCATCGAATAACCATTTGTACTTACCATGGAATTCTTGGTAGCTGTCATTCGACAGGATGGACGCATTCACCTTGTCTGCGATTGCCAACACGAATGCATCGCCACGCCCAACAGCGCCAGCAGGTGGTGCTACGAGTTCATTATTGGCGATTGCTTTTTCGAATTCGGCAGACTCTTTTTTAGCGATGCGATGACCAAAAGTTGCATCAACAACGACTGAGACCTTGGCATTCTTGAATTCATCCATCAACGCCATGACGGCTTCGTGAAGTTGGGCAAGGCTTGGCACGGATCGACCCTCTGTCGCAATGTTCGATCCGTCGACGATGATGTGTTTGGTCACCCATTCAGTCAACCACCCGAACCCGCCATCTGATGGGCAATCCGTCTAGCCTGTCGCCCGTGATACACAAGGAAATTCGTGCCGTCCTCTGGGATTTCGGAGGGGTCATCCTTTCCAGCCCTTTTGAGGCCTTTAACCGCTATGAAACGGCAGCAGGACTGCCGCTAGACCACATTCGGCGAGTGAATTCCACTAATCCGGACGGCAATGCCTGGGCTCTACTGGAGCGCAACGACATCTCGCCTCTTGAGTTCGATGCCCTCTTTGCCTTAGAGAGCGAGGCTCTTGGCCACCGTATTCCCGGGGCCGATGTGCTCGGTCTTCTGTCGGGCGATGTGCGCCCCGCCATGGTGGCCGCACTTGACCAAGTGATTGCCTCTGGGTATCGCACAGCGTGTCTGACAAACAACGTGGTGTCGACTGCCCCCGACCCGTCACCACGACAAATTGAAGTTGCTGCAATCATGAAGAAATTCGATTATGTGGTGGAAAGCAGCAAGGTCGGTTGCAGAAAACCTGAGCCACGTTTTTACGAGATCGCCTGCGAACTAGTCGGCGTCTCACCTGATGAATGTGTATTTCTCGACGACTTAGGCGTCAATCTGAAACCAGCCGCAGCAATGGGGATGCGCACCATCAAAGTTGGAGACCCAACTATTGCTCTTCAGGAGTTATCAGACCATTTGGGCCTTCAGTTTTAGAAACCTGAAAACGTATCGTCCATGAGGTCGACATGTTCTTGGTCATGAATGGCTTTAGAACCAGTTGCAGGACTACCTGCAGCCACACGCGATGTATGACGCAAGTCGTAACCGCGTTCTTTCACACGCCAGATGCGGTGTTCAACGAATTGCCACGCACCCATGTTCTCGGGCTCCTCTTGTAGCCAGACAATTTCTTTTGCATTTGGATACGAATCGATGATGGTGTTGATCTGATCAAGGGGGAATGGATATAACTGCTCAACACGAACAACGGCCACAGGAGCGACGCGTTTATTGCGTTCCGTCATGGCATCCCATGCAACTTTTCCGCTGCACAACACAATCCGCTTCACTGATGCCTTGTCACTGACGAACGGATCATCAAGTACTTCCTGGAATGAACCTGATGTGACGTCCTCGAGACGCGAACGGCTCTCTTTCATACGTAGTGGTTGCTTCGGTGTGAAAATGATGAGTGGCTTGCGAATATCACGGTGTAGTTGGCGACGCAATACGTGGAAGAACTGAGCGGCCGTCGTTGCGTTGACAACTTGAATGTTGTCTTCCGCACATGACTGTAAGAATCGTTCTACACGTGCGCTGGAATGCTCAGGGCCTTGTCCTTCATACCCGTGCGGAAGCAACAGCACTAAACCGTTTTGTTGCTTCCATTTATCTTCAGCTGCCACCAAGTACTGGTCGAGCACAATCTGAGCACCGTTAATGAAGTCGCCAAATTGTGCTTCCCACATGGTGAGCGTGTTGCGATTCGTGTGTGCATAGCCATATTCGAAACCAAGTGCTGCGTACTCTGACAAAAGTGAGTCATACACCCAAAACTTTCCTGTTGCACCCGGCAATTGTTTCAACGGTATGAAGTCGTTTTCGTTTTCGTAGTCAACTAACGCTGCATGACGATGAGCGAATGTTCCACGACGAGAATCCTCACCCATCAAGCGAACATCAAAACCTTCCAGAAGCAATGAACCAATAGCAAGCGATTCACCGATTGCCCATTCGAAGTCACCGTCTTTTTCATATGCGGCTTCGCGTGCCGCAAACTGGCGAACAAGCTTCGGATGAGGCGTGAAGTCATCTGGATAATTTGTCAACTGATTGAAGATTCGATCAAACGTTGCTTTGTCGATAGCAGTATTTACGTGAGGCAATACACCAACTGGCACTGGCGGCTTTGCCACCTTCACTTTTTCGGGTGCATGTGACCGAGTGTCGTCAAGTGCGGTCTGCAGCTTGCTCTGGTAATCCTGCAATACCTGTTCAGCTACTTCAAGGCTAATGTCGCCACGCTTGACCAGTTGCTCGATGTACATCTTGCGGACACTGCGTTTTTCAGCAATGGCCTTGTACATCAATGGCTGCGTGTAACTCGGATCATCACCTTCATTATGTCCATGCAAGCGGTAACACAGCATGTCGATCACAACGTCTTTATGGAATTTTTGACGATATTCAAACGCAAGACGCGCAACACGTGCACATGCCTCTGGATCGTCTCCGTTTACGTGGAAAATTGGTGCTTGAACAGTCTTTGCCACATCAGTTGCGTACAGCGATGAACGTGCATACTTTGGTGCAGTGGTGTATCCAATTTGGTTGTTCACAACCAAGTGAATGGTGCCACCCACGCGATAACCGGATATATCGCTCATCGCGAGACCTTCAGCAACAATGCCCTGACCAGCAAACGCTGCGTCACCGTGCATCAGTAACGGCAAGACACTGAACGCAAATGGAGGTTCGATCTTGTCTTGTTGTGCACGGACCATTCCGAGGACAACACCATTGACTGTTTCCAAATGGCTTGGGTTCGCTGCTAATTCAATGTCGATTTCATTTCCATCAGCCGATGTGTATGTGCCTTGTGCTCCGAGGTGGTACTTCACGTCACCACTTCCCTGCACTGAATCAGAACTGATATGGCCTTCAAATTCTTCGAAGATTTGCTCGTAGTTCTTGCCTATCACGTTTGCAAGAACGTTCAGTCGTCCACGATGTGGCATACCAATAACAACACCATCCATGTGTGCGTCGGCTGCTGCCGAAACAATTTCATCGATAATGGGAATCATTGATTCAGATCCTTCGAGACCAAACCTTTTTGTTCCGACATATTTTGTGGCAAGGAACTTTTCGAAAGCTTCAGCGGCATTCAAACGCTCGAGAATGCGCAATTTTTCATCAAGCCTTGGCGTAAATGTGGCACCCTCAACCTTTGACTGAATCCAACGTTGTTCATCCGTGTTCTGAATATGCATGTACTCAATACCGATGGTACGGCAATACGCATCGCGCAGAACTCCGAGTAATTCATCGAGCGTCATTTTGTGACTTCCCGCGACTCCGCCTGTGAGGAATTCACGTTCAAGGTCCCAGATGGTGAGTCCATACGT
>JBAXUC010000127.1:0-4179 GCA_037129855.1 Actinomycetota bacterium
AATTGCGCCGAGCAGTACGAACTGCAAAGCCCTACTGATGCGCCAGCGGCGCTGTACTTCATCAGCCATAGTGACCATCGTTGCCGAAATCTAACCCTTGAGTTGGGAATGCTTGAACAATCTTTGATAATTCAGCTCGCAACTGAGGTGCATACTCGGCATTTGTCTTGCCGAGCCTCACAACAACAAGATTGCGGCGAGGAGACGCCCACGTGAACTGTCCTTCATATCCGAGTGCTGCGATAGAGCCGGGGTCGTTCGGAAACATCCACACATGCGCTCCGTAATCAAGACCGTTGTCAGGGTCACGTGCGATCGGAGTGCGCGAGTAGTTCACCCAACCCACTGGCAACAGACGTGAACCATTCCACATTCCGTCGTTCAGATATAGATACCCAAACCGAGCGAAGTCACGTGCGGTCGCAAACACGTACGACGAGCCAACGAAATTCCCCGAAGCATCGAAACGGGGAATCGCCGAGCGCATACCAAGTGGATCAAACAAACGCTGTTGCATGAATTTTGACATTGCATCTGTGGAACCAGGTTTTTCACCTAGTGCCCGAGAAAGAATTTTTGTTACAAGATTTGTTGTGCCGGATGAATACAAATACTTTGTACCGGGAGTTGCTTCCAAGTTTTTTGATGCTGCATACGCCGCATGGTCTCCGACAAATTTCTCGCTACCGAACAACATCTCAATCACATCAGAAGATTTGTCGTCCACATAGTCTTCCAGCCACTCGAGACCGCTCATCTGGTTCAACAGATTGCCCAACGTGATATTGGCTCGGTCATCGTGTTCCCATTCAGGAAATAGATGGTCATCATCAATTGACAGCAGTCCGTCCCCCACTGCCATGCCCACCAGTGCCTGTGTGATGCTTTTTGCCATTGACCACGAGATCAATGTTGTGGAGGCATCGGTATCTGGGCCATACATTTCACGGACCACTTGCCCGTTATGAATTACAACAAGCGCCAACGTGGTTGCAAGGTGGGGTGGCTGAGAAGCCAGAACTGAAATCACGCCATCAAGAGTTTCCACATCGACCGATGAGTCAAGTTCGCCGTCGAGCCAGTCGAGCGTGGGGAAAGTGTCAAATGCCACATCAAGAGACTAGGCGTGAAGGTCATCTGGGTCGTCATGGGTGCGTTGAAGCCGTGCATTATTCACTAGCGTTTAGGACATGAGCACAATTGCCCCTGATATCCAGACAGCCTCTTCAGTGATCTCCATCGCTTCAGCAATGGTTGACACCGCCATTGCATCGCTAATCGCGCAAGGTGGACCTGACAAGAACCAGACGTTGGCCTACGACATTGCTCATGTGGCTGCTGCAGTCTCAACTGCTGAGTCACTTCTTGCATACGGTGCAAAAGGTGCGGTAGAAAACAACATCACATGTGCATTCACTGCCGACATGGTTCATGACTTTGTCTCTCGCCTTATCGGACGTGAACAACTTTGGGGGGTCGACCCTTCACTTTTTTCTTCTGCACATGACTTCGTACAGACATATCGGGCCCCGGAATTTCTTGCTTCGCTTGCAGAAGTTCAAGGTCCTCGTCATCTGGCAAGTGACTTTGAAATGGTGCAAGACACGTTTCGTTCGTACGCAAACAAGGTCATCGCCCCTCAGGCCGAGCACGTACATCGTCATAACGGTGATGTCCCGGAAGAGATTATTGCTGGGCTTGCTGAAATCGGTGCGTTCGGTCTCAGTGTCCCTGTTGAGTACGAGGGATTCAGTGAAGGCGGAGAAAGCGAATACATGGCATCAGTCATTGCCACTGAAGAGCTCTCTCGCGCATCGCTAGGTATCGGTGGTTCGCTCATCACCCGCCCCGAAATTCTCACGCGGGCACTTGTTAAGGGCGGCACTGAAGCCCAAAAACATGAATGGCTTCCAAAATTAGCCAGCACCGAAGTGATGTCGGCAGTCGCAGTGACAGAGCCTGACTACGGATCAGATGTTGCAAGCTTGAAGACAACCGCAGTTCGTGGTGCAGGTCCAAACGGTGAAGCTGGCTGGATCATTAACGGCGTGAAGACATGGTGCACCTTTGGTGCGCGCGCAAACGTTCTGATGCTTCTTGCCCGTACAGACCCAGACCGTTCAAAGGCACACCGCGGATTGTCTCTGTTTATCGTTCCGAAACCACTTGGTGATTCGCACGGTTTCACATTCAGTCAAGACGGCGGCGGAAAGATGGACGGTAGCCCGATTGACACCATTGGTTATCGCGGTATGCACAGCTACGAAATTGCTATCGAGAACTGGTGGGTCCCTGCTGCAAACCTCATCGGTGAAGAAGACGGACTAGGCAAGGGTTTCTACTTGCAGATGGCCGGGTTCGAAAATGGTCGTTTGCAAACAGCAGCTCGTGCCGTTGGCGTTATGCAGGCCGCGTACGAGGCAGCAGTTGACTATGCAAACAACCGCACAGTCTTTGGCCAACCCATCTCGCAATACGAGCTCACGCAAGTGAAATTGGGACGTATGGCCGTACTTATTCAGGCATCACGACAGTTTTGTTATTCAGTAGCCGGCCTTATGGGCAAAGGCGAAGGCGCAATGGAAGCCAGCATGGTGAAGGCGTACGTATGCCGAGCAGCCGAATGGGTGACACGCGAAGCTCTTCAAATTCATGGCGGTTACGGCTATGCAGAGGAATACAGCGTGAGCCGTTTGTATGTCGATGCACGCGTGTTGTCAATCTTTGAAGGCGCAGACGAAACACTGTGCCTAAAGGTAATCGCAAAGAACCTTTGCGACGCTAAAAAATAGCTATAACAGCTCTAGTAACGACGCGATACGTCGACATGAGACCAAATCGATGGCATCGTCGTATGGGTCAACAAGAATTGGGATAAGTCCTGCTGCCGTTGCACCACCGACATCCATCACAACGCTGTCGCCTACGTACGCAATGCGCGACCGGTCAATGTCACTAAAGAATGGCAGCGCGAAATCAAAAATGTGCGGGTCAGGCTTCATGACTCCGACAACGTGACTGTCGATAATGCACCTAACACTCGCTAACGGGCCATCTCCCACTTGACAGATGCCGCTACGTCCAAGAATTTCTTCAATTTGTCCACTTGCGTTACTGACAATTCCAATGGGAACTCCGGCAGCATTGAGTCCACGAAGCGTTTGAGCAGAACCAGCAAGTGGTGCACGCCATAAGAGAGCATGACGGGTACGAGACAGCACGTATGTTGCCGCTTCTCGATTGTGTTCTGGCACACCCACTAACTGCACGTATGCGGTGTTGTAGTACGACCAGTCGTCTTCGCCAGAACCCTGTCGTGATTTAGCTGCCATGGCGCCGTAGTGGGCGCGAACGTAGACGTCGAGATCAGACGTAGCGCCATAATAGGCCAGTGTCGGCGCCAGGACTGCGGGGTCTGGGATAAGAAATACTCCCCCTGCATCAAAAAGAATGGCGTCGTACTGCTGACTCATGCGAACGACTCTAGGAGATAGGGCCTGCCGAGCAGATGAACTTGTACCCATTTCCCATACGATTAAGGCGTGCGCCCATCTCGTGACTTTTTCAAACCTCTTGCCGCCGGAGCTCCTGCCCCCGTACAAGAGATCCCTTTCAGGCCCAGTCGTGTCATTCACTTCTTTCCGCCTCACAACGAAAAGATGGTTGCAAAGCTTCCAGACACCATTCCTAACGTCGACATCATTCTTGGCAACTTGGAAGATGCGATTCCGATGGCAGATAAAGCTGCTGCACGTGCAGGCCTTATCAAGGTTGCTAACACTCTTGACTTCGGTACCACTCAATTGTGGACACGCGTCAACAGCCTCGACTCTCCGTGGTTCCTTGATGACATCATCGACATCGTCACCCAAGCCGGAGACAAATTCGACGTCATCATGATTCCAAAGGTGGAAGGTCCAGAGGATATTCACTACGTTGATCGCTTGCTTGCACAACTTGAGGCACGTGCCGGATTGAAGAAGCCATTGCTGCTTCACGCAATTCTCGAAACAGCTCGTGGAGTAGCAAACGTTGAAGAAATTTGTGCTGCGTCTCCCCGTATGCAAGGAATTTCACTCGGACCTGCAGACCTTGCAGCAAACCGTCGCATGAAAACAACGCGTGTTGGTGGTGGCCACCCCGACTACATCGTGCGTGCAGACCCTGAAGGCGACAACT
>JBAXUC010000128.1:0-4132 GCA_037129855.1 Actinomycetota bacterium
AGCAACGGACTGTTAATCCGTTTGTCGTGGGTTCGAGCCCCACCCCCGGAGCCAGTCGCACCCATAACCTTGGTCGACTCTCGGGCCCATAGCTCAGTTGGTTAGAGCAGGGGACTCATAATCCCTTGGTCGCAGGTTCGAGTCCTGCTGGGCCCACCATTAGTCGTCGTCTTTGTCACCACCACCGTGCTCGCCATCTTCGTCATCATCATCTGAGAAAGGAACGCTTGGCTTGGTTGAGTTGTTGGATGGCTTCACAGAATGGATCGGCGCTACGGGCTCTGACGTAACACTGACAGAAACTTTCCCGTCTGCAAGGTGTGAGAGAAATTCAATCCGTGCGGTAGCGGAGACGAAATGCACTTTCACATCACCGTTTGGTTGAAGTTGGGCTGGTTCGGATGACCAACCAGCTGATGGCACAACATTGCTGACGGCGATTCCACCTGAGCTCATGTCGATAACTACTGATCCGGAAGAACCAACCTGGTATGTCGTGGTGGTGTTATTGACGATTGATGATTGGACAGGTGTCGATTGCGCGCCGACCTGGCCAGGAAGAGTGTTGACCACATCTACAACCGGTGCCACGACAGGATCAAGCACAGTTGATTGGGTTGAAGTAGAAGTGCTGAGAACGCTCGAATTGACTGCGAAAGCAGCAGCTCCCGCGGCCAATACTCCCGCGATGGAGAGGGCGGTTGTTAGTCCTACCTTCATGATGTGCTCCTTTGTGGGCCGGTAGCCCTTATTCATCACAGTACGGGCTAAAAATGATGAGAACGGTGTGGGATTATCCAAGATTCATCCAAATCCAAAGTCGAGCGTTAGGTCACGTGTCGAGAAAGAGGCACAATGGGGTCGTGAAAGTGTTGCTGGTTGAAGACGATGTGGCAATCGCAGAATCAGTAACAACGTCGCTGTCGAACGCAGGGATGAACGTGCATCATGCGGCAACTGGCGCCGACGCCATTACAGCAGCGAAAGAATTCGCACCAGAAGTCATCTTGATGGATCTTGGTCTGCCGGACATGGACGGTCTTGACGTTTCAAAACGCATTCGCGAGTTTTCCAGTGTCCCTATCATCATTGTTAGTGCACGTGGAGATGAACTGGATCGAGTGCTCGGATTAGAACTTGGCGCAGATGATTATGTCGTTAAACCGTTTAGTCAACGTGAGCTACTTGCCAGAATTAAGGCCGTTACTCGTCGCGGTCATGAACAATTACCTCATGAGCGGAGTGGAACATCTTTACGCGTTCTTGTGGATGAAAGAACTCACAGTGTCACTCTTGACGGAGAAGAAGTTATGCTCACTGCAAAAGAATTCGACCTGCTCGCGTTCCTGTCTTCTGAACCTGGCGTTGTATTTCGTCGCAATGACATCTTGGAGCACGTATGGGATACGAATTGGTATGGCACAACCAAAACCCTTGATGCACATATTGCGTCAATTCGAAAAAAACTGGGAAGTCCAGACTGGATTCAGGCAGTGCGCGGTGTCGGTTTCAAGTTTGTAGAGGTTCCAAAGTGAAACTCCGACTGATAGGTGCACTTGTGACTGTCGCTGTTCTGATTCTGCTGGTCTTCAGCGCTCCTCTCGCGTCGTTTGTTGCACGTGTAGAGCGTGAGCGACTAGTGACCGCCCTTGAGCGCGACGCATTTATTTTGGCGGGTCATGCAAAAGAAACGTTAAACACAACCGCGGGCGCAGTGCTTCCGTCATTGCAGCCATATGTTGACAGTTACAGCAAGTCAAGTGATGCACGCATAGTTGTCACAAACTCTGTCGGTTTAGTTGTATCCACGAGTGACCCGACTATTGCATTCGGATCTGACTTCTCAAATCGACTTGAGGTGGCCGGTGCACTGAAAGGTTTGCCTGCAGTTGGCGAGCGTGATTCTGTAACACTGGGCGAACGAATGCTCTATGTCGCTGTTCCCGTACTGTTGGGAGACAAGGTTCTTGGGGTGGTTCGTTTCTCGCATCCAAAGTCACAAGTGGACAAGGAAGTACAAGATCATGTGATGGGCATCGTTGCTGCTGGCCTGATTACATTGTTGGCGGCGGCATGCGTCGCAATTCCACTTGCATTGACCATCGCTCGCCCGATTAGTCGACTAAAGACCAGCACCGAGAGCCTTGCTGACGGTGACTTCTCCGTTCATGCTGACGATACGAAGGGTCCACCCGAGATACGAGAACTATCTCGTTCGTTCAACGCGATGGCCGGACGAATCGGTCTCATGCTTGAAAGCCAACAACATTTTTCAGGGGCTGTATCTCACCAATTGCGTACGCCATTGACAGCGCTACGCCTGCGTCTTGATCAGGCACAGGAAGCAGTGGGTGACAGTACGTCACCTGTGGCGATAGCGCTAGAGGCATCACGAGTCGAGACTGATCGTTTGCAGGAGATGATTGAACAATTGTTGGCACTTTCTCGTTTAGAAGGCGGGTCTACTGTCACTGTGAAAGTGAATGCTTCAGTCATTGTGCGCAGCAGAGTTGCTGTGTGGGAGTCGCTCGCAGCAGAAAGACACATCGCATTCAAGGTGGTTGGTCTTGAGACAGCACCATGTGTTGCTCTCGATGGTGCTCTTGAGCAAATTGTCGATAACTACATTGACAATGCATTGACTGCTGCACCCAAGAATTCCACAATCACTATTGAGGTGCATCGTGTTCATCGCCATATTCAGGTTGATGTCATCGACGAGGGTCCAGGATTATCAGAAGAGAAGCGCGCTCTCGCTTTTGAACGTTTCTGGCGCGGAACCGAAATTGAAAATGCGCCAGGTACCGGACTCGGTCTGTCGATTGTTCGGCAATTGGCTGTTGCAAGCGGTGGTGTTGCAGAGTTGTTGCCGCTTCCAAATGGTGAACACGGACTGATTGCACGCATTTCATTACTTGCGCGTTAAGTCGTACTAGTGGATGTCGCCAATCCAAAAGGGCACGCGTTCCAACAAATTCAGGCTGACAGTGCGGCATGTATCAAGAACAGCGCACACAGGGTCATTGTCGCCTTTGTAGACATTTGCGAGCGACACTGGCACGCGACTCACCACAGTGAGGCTTCGCTCTGGTGCATCAGTGACCTGATGAAATGAATCAATTGCCGATACTTCTAGGGGCAACTCAACACCACCAATACCTGCAACTTCAGTTGCCAGCACCAACAAGTCAGGCGGGTGAACAAGCGGCGGAAATGTCCACGTAAAAACAAGGGGGAATGTAAAGCCTTCTGGTGGGTCGTCGTCTGGGTCGTCCATGGCTAGAACCACATCTTCAAAACTGAGAAGTGTGCGCGGGTCGATTTCTAGGCTGACATGCAGGTCAATAGGGCCGTTGCACGCCTCTTCAGGGTGAAGATCCACTTCCCACAGTTGGCGCAGCGAATAGGTCTCCACAAAGTGCCGCTCGTCGTGCACATGGAACCCATGGTCGATGGCATGGCTCTTTAAATCGGTGACAAATCCGGCAATGTCGATAACGGCCACGTAATGGACACTACCGTTCAGATGTGCCCCATTTCGATTACAACACAGCGGACCGCGATATTTTGGGGTTTCTCCACGACGTGGCTGATGCCGCCGCTGACACCCTGGACGAAATTGCCGATTGGTCGTTGTCGGGTGAGCGTGAAGGTCAGTATTCAGCAGATGTCGTGATTGATGATGTCATCGTTGACTTGCTACAGGCATCTGGTTTTGAAGTTCTGTCCGAGGAGAGCGGCATCGCTGACATTGTGTGGCCAATTACTGATGACAGATTGCTTGTTGTCGTCGACCCTCTTGATGGTTCAACAAATGCCAGTAAAGGTCTTCCTTGGTTTGCGACTTCGTTGTGTGTTGTCGACAGGCACGGTTTACGTGCTGCGTTAGTTGCAGAGCAGTCGGGTAGCGAAACTCGGTACGGTGCATCGCGCGGCGGCGGCGCAAATCGCGACGGAGTCCCAGTGCGAGTCAACCCTCTTGCTGATGTCTCACAAGCAGTTGTTGGCACAAACGGCGCACCTCCATATCCACATGGATGGTGGCAGTTCCGCACTCTCGGTGCAGCGGCCCTTGATATCTCCTTGGTCGCAACGGGCGGTCTCGACGGCTATGTCGACTTCCACGACCATG
>JBAXUC010000129.1:0-4079 GCA_037129855.1 Actinomycetota bacterium
CCATGGTATTCGGCGTCGTTGCGGTTCTCTTCCTCACTGATCCTGTGTTGGCAGCAGTCGCACTAGCGCCATTGCCATTCATCAATATCTCTGCCAGGTCGTTCTCACACAAGATTCACCCGACAGTTCTCGCTGTACAACAAGAGCAGGCTCAGTTGGCAAGCGTTGTCGAAGAATCGGTTTCAGGAATTCGCGTAATTAAAGGCTTTGGTGCTGAAGCAGTGCAGCAGGCCAAGTTAGAAGTTGAAGCCGACGACATTCGTCGTGAATCTATGAAAGCTGCGCGCATCCGTAGCCGTTTCCTTCCTGCCATCGACCTGTTGCCAGGTCTCGGTTTGGTCGCAGTTCTCGGGCTTGGCGGTCATCGCGTGATTAGTGGCGACATGTCATTAGGTGGGCTTGTGGCGTTCAACGCCTATCTCACCATGTTGATTTGGCCAATGCGCAACATTGGCATGACTGTTGCCATGGGGCAACGCGCAGCATCTGCATTGATGCGAATTCATGAAATCTTGGCAGTTGTGCCCGCAATTGCTGACCCTCCGCACCCCCTGCATCTTCCACAAGCCGCCGTGGCTCAACCTGTTGGTGCTGTGAGATTCGAGAACGTCCGATTCGGATACGAGATAGGTCATACCGATATACGCGTTCTCGAGGGGTTCAACTTCTCCGTTGCGCCTGGAGAATCAGTTGCCATTGTCGGTGCGACTGGATCTGGGAAATCCACAATTGCGCGATTGTTGTTGCGCTTTTACGACCCACAAGCAGGAAGCGTCAGTCTCGATGGCATCGACTTGCGTCAACTACGTCTTCCTGAATTACGACATTCAGTTGGTGTGGTGTTCGAGGACACTTTGTTGTTCCATGACACGGTGTCAGCCAACATTGCATTTGCAAAACCTGAAATCGATTTCTCCGTGGTGCAGCGAGCTGCAAAATTGGCTGGCGCGCACGACTTCATCATGCAGTTGCCGAATAAGTACGACACTTCATTGGGGGAGCGCGGTTATTCGCTCTCAGGCGGGCAACGCCAACGCATTGCTATCGCACGTGCCATTGTGGCTGACCCACGAGTTTTGGTTCTTGATGACGCAACGTCTGCAGTTGACCCAACAAAAGAACACGAAATTCGTGACGCCCTGTCTACTGTGATGCGCGGGCGCACCACATTGGTCATTGCGCACCGTCCGGCAACCATTGAATTGGCAGATCGGGTAGTGCTGCTCGATGAAGGTCGAGTATCTGCAACGGGTTCGCATCATGAGTTGTTGGAAACAAACGAAAAGTATCGCAGTGTCCTTGCTGCAATGACTAGCACGGTGATTGAGTAGTTATGTACGCAGGAGGACGCGGAGGCGGTGGTGGCGGAGGTCGTGGCATGGACGCTGACCAAAAGTTAGACCGTACCCAAACACGGGTGGTACTCATTCGTAGTTTCCGAATGGCCGGTGAGTTTCGCAAGCAAGCAATATTGGCTTTAGGTCTCGTCATCATCACCGTGTTGTGCACATTGGCAGGGCCAGTGCTTGTGCGTCACGGAATTGATGCCGGTATCCGCAAGGGTGATCGCAGCGCTCTTGACAGAACCGTCATTGCCTACATTGTGGTTGTCGTGATTGCGTATGTTGTTGGCCGTTGGCAGTACGTCGCATTGAACTCAGCTGGTGAAGGTTTCTTGCGTCTCATTCGTATTCGAGTGTTTTCTCGTATGCAGAAACAATCAATGGCCTTCTTTGACCGCGAGAAGGCTGGAGTACTTGTCGCGCGAATGACTGCTGATATTGAGTCGATGGCTGAGCTGGTGCAATGGGGCTTGATGCAATTTCTCTCCTCGTTCTTGTTGCTGTTTTTTGCGTTCTTTCTCTTGATGAGTTTGTCGTGGCAGCTCACACTGATTTCTCTTATTGTGTTCCCGTTCTTGATTTTGGCGACTATAAAGTTTCAGCGCGATGCAAACACGGCGTACCTGGAAGTTCGTGACAAAGTTGGTGCGAACCTCTCTGCTCTTCAAGAGGGCATTACCGGCGTTCGTGTTATTCAGGCATACGCCCGAGAAGATGAACAGATTCGTCGATTTGAAGAGTCAAACCGGGCGTTGTATCGCAGCCATATTCACAGCGTCAAAGTCAGCACCTGGTATTTCGGGCTTATTGAATTTGCTGGTATTGGTTCTTCTGCGCTCATCGTCGGTGTCGGTGGTCTATTAGTCCATAACGGTTCAGTATCTCTTGGAACTGTCGTGGCGTTCGTGTTACTGCTCGCCAGTTTGTTTGACCCTGTGCAGCAACTGTCGCAGTTGTACAACACCCTGCAATCTTCTGCAGCTGCACTCCATAAGTTGTTTGGCATTATCGACGCAGTTCCTGACGTTGATGAATCTCCAAACCCCATTTCGTTGCCCGCTGTTGGTGATGTCGTGGTTGACAACATCACGTTCTCGTATGCAGGTGCATCGCAACCAGCCTTGGAGAATGTGTCACTTACTCTCACGGCAGGCACGCGCCTTGCGCTAGTCGGACCTACCGGCGCAGGCAAATCAACTCTTGCCAAATTGATGGCACGTTTATATGACCCGCAATCCGGCACGGTGTCATACGGCGGTGTAGACCTGCGTCGTGCATCAATGGATGATCTGCGTGATCGCATCGTTGTGATCCCTCAAGAGGGTTTCTTGTTTGATGGCACAATTCGCGACAACTTGCGTATTGCAAAGCCGGATGCCACAGAAGACGAACTTCTCATAGCGCTCGACAAGATTGGCCTACGCGAGCGATTCGAAGCATTGCCAGAGGGCCTTGATACCGAAGTGCGTGAGCGTGGTTCACGATTGTCTGCCGGCGAACGTCAGTTAGTTGCTTTGTCACGCGCGGCTCTTATTGACCCTGCAGTGCTGGTGCTTGACGAAGCAACGTCGAACCTTGACCCAGGTACTGAGATGCTGGTGGAAGCAGCGCTTGAGAAACTGATGACTAATCGCAGTGTCATTGTGGTCGCTCACCGCTTGTCCACGGTGCAACGTGCAGACAAGATTGCGGTCGTGGCAGATGCGCATATTTCGGAGATTGGCACACACGACGAGCTGATTGCGCTGAATGGTCATTACGCATTACTTGCGTCTACGTGGAATAAAACCCAACCCCACTAAGCGTTTACCAGCAATTCAGTACAGACTGGTTTTGTCCGTAATTGTCCCCAAAATACTGTGTTACGGTGCCTTTTCACCCACGGATGAAGATTGATTCCGAAGGAAACAACATGCCAGAAGTACTCAAAGAAGTAACCAGAGTAATGAATCTCTACATTGACGGAGCTGGCAACGGTAACGCTGATCAAATGAATGAGGCGTTTCATAGCAGTGCGCACTGGTTTGGTGCAATGGATGGGGTCGATTACGACATGGACAAAGAAGGTTTCGTCGCACTGATGGTTGAAACACCAGGGCATCCTTCAATGTCAGAGATTGTTGACATTCAAATCGATGGAACGGCTGCACGAGCAACTGTCAAAGAAGAAGGATTTTGGGGAACGGCCTCGTTTACCAATTTCTTCAACCTGTCAATGGTCGATGGTTGTTGGCAGATTACAAATAAGACTTTTGCTGTCACCGGTGGTGGTCACGCTTAGTCGCGCGCGAAGCACGCTAACTACGTATGTAGTGAAGTGAGACGGCGAAAAGTTTCAACTTCTTTGACATCGTAGGGTGATCCATCTCGATGAAGCAGTTCGTGAAACCACGGTTCTTCATCTGTCATTGGTTCTGTCCATGAGCGCCACGGAAAACGAGTCTGGGTTCTTCCATCAACGAACCCCCAGTTGATGGCGCCCACACCATGTTCAGCAAACACTTCTAAGAGGTCAACAGTCGAGCCAGCGGTTCGAGCCAGCCATTCTGTACAGAGGAGTGGTCGACCATATGTCTTGAGCGATTCAATTACTGCAGTGAGTTTCTCGCGAGGTTCATAGCAATGAAACGAAATGATGTCACTGCGATCAAGTATGAGTTCATTCAACGTGTTTTCTGCAGGCTGCCACTCTGTGTTGTATTCCCAAATACCAACAGTCAAAGGTTGTGATGGTGA
>JBAXUC010000013.1:0-22656 GCA_037129855.1 Actinomycetota bacterium
CCACAACATTTTTCGTGACATTGCAACAGACACAGGTGCTGTGTTGTCGGCAATCTCGCGAGCAATGGCGATGGCCGCAGCCATGAGGTCATCTGGCGCGTGAACGCTGCGCACCAAGCCTCCGGCTAATGCTTCAGATGCTGGAAAAACTCGACCAGTAAACACCCATTCCGTTGCTTGAGAAATACCGACTAGGCGTGGCAAGAAGTAAGACGAACATGCTTCGGGCACAATTCCACGCTTTGCAAAGACAAACCCAAACTTGGCAGAGTCGCTTGCAAGTCGGAAGTCCATCGGCAGGGTCATCGTGACGCCGACTCCAACGGCTGGGCCGTTGATAACACCAATAACTGGCTTCAAACTTTCATAAATACGCAACGAAACGAGTCCGCCACCATCGCGTGGCACGCCTTGCTTAGTCTGCACATCACTGCCGCCCTTAGCAAAAGTGTCTCCGCCTGAAGAAAGGTCTGCTCCGGCACAGAACGCACGGCCTGCGCCAGTGAAGATGACAACTTTGACATCGTCATCAGCATCGGTGATATCCAATGCAGCAATGATTTCGTACATCATGCGCCCTGTGAACGCATTCAACTTGTCTGGTCGATTCAAAGTGATTGTGGCAATGCCATCTGTTACGTCGAAGAGAATGTCTTGAAAATCCATACCACGACCCTAGCGATACGGGCTGAATTGTCAGTAGTTCGACTAGACGTCGAGGAACTTGCTGGAGGCAACTCCGGAACCAACGCCGCCAGCTGTTGCACCAATGATTAACAATGCAATCATGACGCCGTTCAAATATGAATCAGGTACCACTAGCGAACTAACGCCAGTTCCGGCTTTGAAACCAGCGACTCCAGAAGTCCACGCACTGTTCAGGGTCCACAAACCAACGCAAGAGAAAATCGCGCCAACGAGTCCCTGAATAAGGCCTTCCATAATGAACGGCACTCGAATGAACCAGTCAGTGGCACCCACCAGCTTCATCACTTCAATCTCGCGGCGTCGAGCAAAGATTGCAGTTCGAATCGTGTTCCAAATAAGAATCACCGCAACCGCAAGCAATACCAAAGACATCGCAATGGTGACCGTGCGTACAAATCCGGACAATGTGGAAATGACATCAAACTCGTCTTCCGCAAGCGACACTCCGGCAACTCCCGGAAGAGTTCGGTATTGGCCAGCGAGGCTGCGCACCAGTTCAGGGTCTGTAGTTTTCGGCACCACCTTGAACTGAGAAGGAATGGTCTCTATCGACAACAAACTCAATGTCGTGGCATCGCCAGCGAATACACGCTTCGCCTCTTCAAAACTTGCGGCTTTGTCGAGATATGAGAGCTTTGTCACATCAATAATGTTTGGTTGAGACTTGAGATTCTGCTCAACAAATTTCAATGCTTCAGGTGTCACATCAGGACGAACGAACACGATCATGCCGACGTCTCCGCGCCACTGCACGAGCAAATTATCAAAAGCACGCTGCATAAGGAATGTTGCACCAACCAGCAGCAACGAAACAGCAGAAGTGATGACTGCTGCCACCGACAATGTGATGTTGCGACGGAAACTCGCGATTGTCTCGCGAAAGGCGTAGGAGATGCGCTGAATCATTCGTAGACCCCGCGCTCTTGGTCGCGCACAATGACACCGCGGTCAAGCTGAATCACTCGTTTACGCATGGCGTTCACGACGCGATGGTCATGAGTTGCCATCACAACCGTGGTACCAGTGCCGTTGATTGCTTCAAGCAGCGCCATGATGCCTTCACCTGTTGATGGGTCGAGGTTTCCGGTGGGCTCATCTGCCAACAAAATGAGTGGGCGGTTGACGAATGCGCGCGCAATGGAGACTCTTTGCTGCTCTCCACCCGAGAGTTGATGAGGCAGTCGATCTTGTTTGTCGCCAAGACCCACGAGCTCAAGAACTTGCGGAACTTGCTGGGCAATGATGTGACGTGGCTTGCCGATGACTTCTAGGGCGAACGCAACATTTTCAAACACGCTTTTATTTGGCAACAACTTGTAGTCCTGGAACACGTTGCCCATCGTGCGACGCAAAAATGGAATCTGACTATTTGCCATCTCGTTGATATTGCGACCAGCCACCCACACGTTGCCGCGCTCAGGACGTTCCTGGCGATTCATCAGACGAAGAAGTGTTGACTTACCCGAACCGGACGGACCAACAAGGAACACAAATTCACCCTTTGGAATATCAAAGGATGCATCGCGTAGGGCCGGAGCATCAGAGCCGTAGACCTTGGAGACATTTTCGAGACGAATCATGAAGAGACCCAACCTAGCAATGCACGACTACCCCGCGAGGGCGGGCACGAAAGCCATATAGGCATTACTCTGCCTGCCCCCTGCGCCAACGCAGGAAGCCCTCCATAAAGGAATCAAGGTCGCCATCAAGCACGGCTGCCACATTGCCGGATTCCACTTCTGTTCGAATGTCTTTCACCATCTGATACGGCTGAAGAACGTAGGAACGAATCTGACTCCCCCAACCCACCTGTGCAGGCTTGCCTGCAATGCGATCTTTTTCGTCCTGATGTTCTTCTTCGATCTTGGCAACGATCATGGCCTTAAGCCGCGTCAATGCTTTTTCACGGTTTTGTAACTGGCTACGTTCTTCTTGGCTGGTCGCTACGGCGCCTGTTGGCTCATGAATAAGACGCACCGCCGATGATGTCTTGTTGACATGCTGGCCTCCAGCACCCGATGCACGGAACACTTCCATGCGTATTTCAGATTCGTTCACTTCAAGATCTGGGGCATCCATTACGGGCCACACCTGAACACTTGCAAAACTAGTTTGGCGACGACCCTGGTTATCAAACGGGCTAATACGAACTAAGCGATGAGTTCCGCGCTCAGACGTCATGAGGCCGTATGCATAGCGGCCCTTAATAGTGAATTCAGCAGACATGATGCCTGCTTCTGTGCCGGGACTGACGTCGTCAACATCAACAACAAAACCTTTACGTTCTGCCCACCGTGTGAACATGCGCATCAACAGTTCTGCCCAGTCCTGAGCATCGACACCACCGTCTTTGGCATTTATTTGCACGATGGCATCTGAATCATCATGTTCACCTGTAAACAAACTGCGCATTTCCAAAATGCCAAGTTCAGCAGACACGTGTGCAATACCTGCAGCGATATCGACTTCTTGCGATGCGTCATCTATTTCGCGAGCCATTTCATGAAGAACATCGAGATCTTCAAGTTCAGCACGCATGACCTCGTATGCATCAAGGTCGGCACGCAGGTTCGAATACTCTCCTGTCACACGCTTGGCGACATCTTGGTCATCCCACAAGTCGGGCCGTGATACTTCGATTTCGAGTTCAGTAATACGCGCACGTGTTTGGTCAATGTGCAAATACTCATGGGACTCAGCAATACGCGTTGCTAGTTCGCGAAGGTCGGAAGTGAAATCACGCATGACGAATTATTGCTCGGAATTGGGCAGTCAGGCGGCAGCGCCGTGGCACATTTTGTATTTTTTGCCCGAGTTACACGGGCATGGCGAGTTACGTGGGGTGTTAGACCAGTCACTTGCGTCTTTCACGATGGGCTTGCGCACTTCTTCTTCTGGTGCAGATAACAGAGATTGGTCAACGTCATCACTGGCTAAAGCAGCAGCCGTAAAGCCATCGGTGGCCACGTTGTCGCTACTTGTCTCGGTGAGATTTTGCACCCGAAGAACTGGTTGTTCTTCATTGACCACTTGTACGTGCATGACATAACGAACAAAGTCTTGAGCAATTCCCGTCATCATCTGACCGAACATCTCGTACCCCTCACGTTGCCATTCAGTAAGAGGATCTTTTTGACCCATGGCGCGCAAGTTGATTCCCTCCTGCAGGTAGTCCATTTCCTCAAGATGTTCGCGCCACCGTTGGTCAATGATGCTGAGCATGACTTGGCGTTCAATCTGGCGCAAGGTCTCTGAACCCAACTCTTCTTCGCGCATTTGATAATGCCTGTTCGCATCGGCCATCACCAGGTCATAAATAGCGTCGGTGCCTGAACATTGATCAATTTGGGCAGCGGTAATGCTTGCAGGCCAGTAGCCAGACAATTCCATCTCCAAACCATCGACATCCCATTCGTCACTTGCCTCTGAAACACAATGAGTTTCAATCAACGAGTCAACGGCCTCGGCCAGATACTCCAGAGCTGCAACTTTCAGATCTGCACCAGACAAAATCTGATCACGGCGCATGTAAATAACTTTGCGCTGCTCGTTCATCACTTCGTCATATTTCAAGACGTTCTTACGAATTTCACCGTTGCGCTGCTCAACAGTCGTTTGCGCACGCTCGATGGCCTTGGTAACCATCTTTGCTTCAATGGCTTCGTCATCTGGCAACGCACGACCCATGACCCAACTAAGGGCACCGGTAGCGAATAGACGCATGAGTTCGTCATCAAGGCTGAGATAAAAACGACTTGCCCCAGGATCGCCCTGGCGTCCCGCACGACCACGCAACTGGTTATCAATACGACGACTGTCATGGCGTTCAGTTCCGAGAACATATAGGCCGCCAATTGTGCGAACTTTATTGCCCTCTTCGAGGCACTGCGCTTTCTGCAGTGGCAGCAATTCGTCGTAACGAGCTTGAGCAGCGGCGCGAGCAGCCTGGAATTCTTCTGGCATTTCAGCAATCGGGGCCGGCAATGCGAAATCATCAACCAAAAGGTCTGGGCTTACGCCTTCTGATAGCACCTGTTGACGGGCAAGAAGTTCTGGGTTTCCGCCAAGCAAAATGTCGACGCCTCGTCCTGCCATGTTTGTAGCAACTGTGACTGCCCCAAGGCGTCCTGCTTGGGCGACGATGAGAGCTTCACGGGTGTGCTGCTTTGCGTTCAGAATCTCATGCTTGATGCCACGCTTGGTGAGCTCGCGCGAGAGATGCTCGCTCTTTTCCACGCTGATGGTTCCGACAAGAATTGGCTGACCTTTCGCATTGCGTCCGACAATGTCTTCGACAACGGCACGGAACTTTGAATCTTCAGACTTGAAAATGAGGTCAGCTTCATCGTCACGCACGACATTTCGGTTGGTCGGAATAGGCACCACATGAAGGCTGTACGTATTTACCAATTCAGCTGCTTCTGTCTGTGCAGTACCGGTCATACCTGAGAGTTTGTTGTACATACGGAAGTAGTTCTGCAAAGTAATTGTTGCAAGAGTTTGGTTCTCTTCGTTGATGCGCACGCCTTCTTTGGCTTCGACAGCTTGGTGAATACCTTCACTCCAACGACGGCCTTCCAAAATGCGGCCCGTGAACTCATCGACAATCTTTACGTCGCCAGCATCAACGATGTAATCCTTGTCGCGGCGGTACAACTCTTTGGCCTTGAGCGCAACAGATAGTTGATGCACCAGGTTTTGCTGCACGGCGTCGTACAAGTTGTCAAGCCCAAGCTCTTTTTCAACTTTTTCAATACCAAGTTCTGTAGGAACGACGATGCGCTTGTCTTCTTCTACTTCGTAGTCAACATCACGCTGCAAGGTACGAACAATGGATGCAAACTTGTAATACATGGCAGCAGCATCAGCAATGCGGCCCGAAATAATGAGCGGTGTACGCGCTTCGTCAATCAGGATGCTGTCTACTTCGTCCACAATGGCAAAATTGTGACCACGCTGGACCTTGTCATCAAGCGAACCAGCCATGTTGTCGCGCAAATAGTCAAAACCGAATTCATTGTTGGTTCCGTACGTAATATCGCACGCGTAGTCCACGCGCTTTTCTGCGGGAGACTCACGGCGTCCGGGAATTACCAAGCCAACATTGAGTCCCATGAACTGGTGAATGCGCCCCATCCATTCAGCGTGAAAGCGTGCCAAGTAATCATTGACCGTGATGACATGCACGCCATCGCCAGACAAGCCGTTGAGATACGCAGGCAAAGTAGAGACAAGAGTCTTTCCTTCACCAGTTTTCATTTCTGCAACCCAACCAAAGTGAAGCGCAGCTCCTCCCATCAGCTGGACATCGAAATGGCGTTGTCCAATGACGCGACTAGATGCCTCGCGCACCACGGCAAATGATTCAATGAGAAGGTCTTCGAGCGATTCGCCGCGATCGAGACGAGATCTGAATTCACCAGTCTTTGCTTGGAGAGCCGAATCAGACAATGCAGCCATTTCCGATTCAAGAGCATTGATGTCGGGAACGAGACCTTGGAGGGCTTTTACTCGCTTGCCGTCGCCGGCTCGAAGGACGCGGTCGAGAACTTTCATGCAGTTTCCAAGCCTACCTGCGCCCCTTGCCAGAGCCAGTTCGCCGTACAACCCAGAACCCAGTAATACTTGAGACCCATATGACCTCCAGAGCAGTTGACACAGTGATTTTTGACCTCGGCGGGGTGATTATGCGCAACGGCGGACCTCGCGACTTCACGAGACGCTACCCCGACCATGACCCTGCCGTAGTGGCTGAAATTGTGATGGGTCCGCATCACCTTGACACCGACCACCAGTGGCACCGCGTCGAACGTGGCGAGATCACGCTTGACGAGTGCCGTGCGATTACAAAACAGAAACTTGAAGCTGCGGGAATTGTCGCAACCGTGCCAGCCAACGCTCCTGCATCGAATGCCAACCCTTTCAACTTTCAACTCAACGACGACATGGTCACATTCATTCATGACCTGAAATCAGCGGGAATACCGATTGGAATTCTGACAAACAATGTGAAGGAATTTCGGCCAATGTGGTGGCCGCTCATGGACTACGAAAACATATTTGACACCATTGTCGATAGCCACGAGGTTCAAATTCGCAAGCCGAACCCAGCCATCTACGAACTCACGATGTCACGGTTGAATGCCACGCCGACGCGAACAGCATTCCTTGACGACTTGCTCGCCAATGTGCACGCCGCCAACGCGCTTGGCATGCACGGCGTTCATGTGGAAGAAGACTCAACCGGAGCAATAGCCACAGCCCGTTCCCTTACCGGCCTTCTGTAGTCACACTGTGCGCGATGGCGCGACACATGTCACCGAAGTAGCGCCGATGCTTACAAGAGCAACAACTGCGGCCCGAAACGTGGCAGCCGTGGTGACCACATCATCAATCACCAATACATTGCGTTGACGTCCCAATGGTCGCGCGACAAATTCTGGCGACGTCAATCGTTCATCACGGTCTAACCCTGTTTGAGAGACTTTATTGACACGCCTCAACAATCGTTTCGTTGGCAAGCTCAACAGAACGCCAACATGACGAGCAATTAATTCAGCGTGGTCCATGCCGCGCTCTTGCTGATGCTTCATTGTTGTGGGAGCCCATGTCACAACATCACAGGTGAGATCAGCACAATTAATCGCATCAACAACAATGTCAGCCAACATGCGCGCATTCTGACGCTTCCTGCCATATTTTAAACCCAACACAAGATCTCTCGTGTGGCCCTCATGGGGTTCAACGCCCACTATCTGTACAGGAATCAATACTCCCGTGTTTGAGCGCACAGATTCAGTACGGTGTAGTTCCATGGCACAAGCTCCCCTTCGACCACTGCGTGAACAGTTCACTGAACGCTTAATCAGATGTGTGGCTGGACTCGCTTGTTTTGGCACTGGAATTGCATTCTTTGTGCACTCAGAACTAGGTGTTCCGCCTTGGGATGTGTTTCACCAGGGAATTTCCAAGCACACGGGTCTCGGACTTGGAACAGTGCTCATAATCGTTGCATTCTGCGTGCTGTTGTTGTGGATTCCGTTACGCCTTCGACCAGGACTTGGAACGCTGTTAAACGCAGTCGAAATCGGATTAGTTGAAAACTTTGCACAGGACCTGATTCCTCACAGTGACAACATCGTGATTCGAATTGCATTCATGACTACGGGCTTGTGCATTATTGCTGCCGGATCCGGTTTGTATATCGGCGCCGAGTTTGGGTCAGGACCACGTGACGGCTTGATGCTGGGGCTCAACAAACGCTTTGGCATCAGTGTTCGTATTGCTCGCACCATTGTTGAAATCACCGTGATGATTATCGGAATATTTCTGGGCGGACACATTGGTCTCGGGACGTTTGTCTTTGCACTTGGAATCGGCCCAATGGTGCAAGTCACTCTTCGGCTATTCAAGATGTCACGTAATTCGCTTGATGCCGTAGCCGGCGAAGCGTCCGAGCAATAGGGCAATAAAAAAGGCCCCGGGCAAAACACCCGAGGCCTTTTTCAATACGTCTAGTTAGTAACGATAATTCTCTGGCTTGAATGGACCTGAAGGGTTCATGTCCATGTACTCAGCTTGACCGTCTGTGAGTTGTGTCAGCGTCACACCCAGTGCGTCAAGATGCGCGAACGCAACTTTTTCGTCAAGATGCTTTGGCAACACGTACACACCAAGTGGGTATGCCTTCAAGTTGGTGAACAACTCAATCTGGGCAAGAACTTGGTTAGTGAATGAACAACTCATCACGAATGATGGGTGTCCAGTTGCGCAACCAAGGTTCACAAGTCGACCTTCAGCCAACACGATCACTGCGTGACCGTCTGGGAATGTCCACAAGTCAGTTCCGGCTTTCAATTCATCGCGAGTAGCACCACTACGAGCAAGGCCAGCCATATCGATTTCATTGTCGAAGTGGCCAATGTTGCACACAATTGCGTTGTGCTTCATTCCAGCCATGTGCTCGGCAGTGATGATTGCTTCGTTGCCAGTTGCAGTAACGAAAATGTCTGCTTCAGCTAGAGCGGATTCGGTGGTGTTGACTTCATAACCTTCCATCGCTGCCTGCAAGGCGTTGATTGGGTCGATTTCAGTAACGATGACGCGCGCGCCTTGGCCGCGAAGGCTTTGTGCACAACCCTTACCAACATCGCCGTAGCCGCATACAACTGCGAGCTTTCCGGCGATCATGACGTCAGTTGCGCGGTTGATTGCGTCAATGAGCGAGTGACGGCAACCATAGAGGTTGTCAAACTTGCTCTTTGTCACGCTGTCGTTTACGTTGATTGCAGGAAACAGAAGTTCGTTTTTGTCGAACATCTTGTACAAACGCTTCACGCCTGTTGTGGTTTCTTCTGTAACACCCTTGATAGATGCTGCCATCTGAGTCCACTTTGCAGGATCAGTTTTTAGTGTGCGCTGCAAGAGACCAAGAATCAAAGCGAGTTCTGGGTTTGATGCTGATGTTGGATCTGGCACTGCGCCAGCTTTCTCAAATTCGACACCCTTATGGATAAGAAGTGTTGCATCGCCGCCATCATCAAGAATCATGTTCGGCAAATTGCCATCTGGCCATGTCATCATCTGCTCGGTACACCACCAATATTCCTCGAGGGTCTCACCCTTCCAAGCGAATACAGGAACACCTTGTGGGTCTTTTTCAGTTCCGTGTGGACCTATTGCAACAGCTGCAGCTGCATGGTCTTGTGTGGAGAAAATATTGCAACTTGCCCAACGCACTTCTGCGCCAAGTTCAACAAGCGTCTCAATGAGAACTGCAGTCTGAATGGTCATGTGCAGTGAACCAGAGATACGTGCACCCTTCAAAGGTTTTGAAGGGCCGTACTGTTTGCGCATCCAACGAAGGCCTGGCATTTCATGTTCAGCAAGGTGAATTTCCTTGCGACCAAATGGCGCAAGGCTGAGATCAGCGACGCGAAAATCACGACGATCGGCGAGAGAGGACATAGAGGCTCCTTAAATGAGTTACATAATGAATCGAGGCTGGGGCCAACTGGCACCGCTCTGATCAGCCCGATTACGGCTTCAGTGTACCCAAATCAGCGAGTAAAGGTGGGCTTTAGGCCCTCAGCAGCGATGCGTGACTCAAGTCGCGCATGCTCTGCATCTGTCACCTGTGTGGATTCTTCAATCAGCATGACAGGGATGCCATCAACAACTGCATACGAGCGCTTCAGGCGTGGATTAAACAGAATGTTTTCTGACTCGATGTAAAACAATGGGCCCTTATCTTCTGGGCAAGCAAGGATGTCGAGAAGGGTGCGGTCAAGAGTCATGGGTTCATTCTTTCATTGTCAGACAGATGTCACAAGTGAGAGCACTTCGACCACGTGATTGTCGCATTCTGCTCTGGTTGTGGCCTCTAGGTTGAGGCGAAGTAACGGCTCTGTGTTTGATGGGCGAAGGTTGAACCACCAATCACCACAATCAACTGTGAGACCATCGACCCAATCTTGCGTATGGGCTTTGTATGCATCAGCTACTGCAGACATGACAATTTGTGCATCAGAGACGCTGGTGTTGATCTCGCCGCTCGCTTCATATCGTTCGAACGGTTGGCGCAATTGCGATAATGGCATTTTGGCGCGTGACAGTTCTTGCAACATAAACATGGTGGCGATGATGCCAGAGTCTGCTCGGTAGTTATCAAGAAAGTAATAATGAGCCGAGTGCTCTCCACCAAACACGGCACCCGTTTCTGCCATGACTTGCTTGATGTTGCTATGGCCGACTTGAGTGCGCACGGGCACTCCGCCACTTTCGCGAATTACTTCAGGGACAGAGCGCGAGCAAATGAGGTTATGCAACACAGTGGCACCAGGGTTATTGCGCAAGACCGCTGCAGCAAGAATTGCAGTGGTGGTAGAACCAGATAATCCCCTGCCCTTTTCATCTACCACGAATACTCTGTCTGCATCGCCATCGAAAGCAAGGCCGATATCAAAACTGCCACTAGTGACGCGGGCTTGAAGATCTCGCTGGTTTGCTGGCTGAATTGGATCAGCGGGATGATTCGGGAAACTGCCATCAAGTTCCGGGTACATCACTTCAAGCTGCATCATGGGAAGGCGTTCAAAAACAACGGGGACAATGAGCCCACCCATGCCATTGGCGGTGTCTGCAACAACTTTCATCGGCACAAGCGCGTTGACGTCAATGAACGAGACCACGTGATCAGCAAACTCATCAAGCATGTTGCGTGTTGACACCGTTCCACGAACTGCGACAGCGCCGGGGCCTGAACCCGTCAGCACTGATTTTGCGGCATCACGAATTGTTGCAAGACCAGTATCGATTCCAACAGGTCGTGCACCAGACAAACAGAATTTGATTCCGTTGTATTCAGCTGGATTGTGCGAAGCCGTAAACATGGCTCCGGGTGCATCAAGTTTGCCCGCAGCGAAATAGACCAAGTCGGTGCTGGCTAGTCCAAGATCAAGCACGTTGATACCGCGTGAAGTGACACCACTGGCGAACGAAGCCGCTAGAGACTCCCCGGTGACACGCATATCGCGAGCAACGACAACCATCGGTGCGTTCACGAAATCTGCAAAAGCAACTCCGAGAGCAAACGCCACTTCATCGTTCATTTCATTCGGGGTAGTACCGCGAATGTCATAGGCCTTGACGATGCGGTCAAGAACTGAAGGGTCTGTTTTCATCAATCTGTGAGGCTATCGGCGGAAAGTTCGTCATTAGATTCGGGTTCAATTCCACTGTCGTTACGCGCTGGCATTGCCACACCGTAACGAAACCTTCTACGGAAGAGGAACACGGCCATCAGAATTCCAAACAATGTGATGGCATACGAAGAACGATCCAATTGTGACGGTTCGTACGACAGTGTCACATTCTTATCAGTCGGCACGACAACCATCATGTTCGGTGCTGCGCGATACACACGCGATGCCCCACGGACTTGCCAGTTGGGAAAGTAACTGACTTTTACAAGAACTGGAACACCAATGCGATCTACAGTGAAAGAAAGAGACTCTTGTTTGATTTTCACATCAGAGACAACAACGGGGTCAAGAGAGACCGATGTGATTTTCGAATCATCTGTGGGCAACACGATGTCAACTTGACGACCTGCTCCACCGGGTACACCAACACTGCGCGTCGCATCTGCTATAACATCAATGCGTTGCCATGCATCAGGGCCGTGATCCACGGGCAATGCAGCCCATTCGTTCGTGTGCTGAAAATACGACGTACCAATTTCCAACCAGCGTTCGCGCCTGTCTCCTGGCCGTTCATTCACCACAACAGGCTGTACAGCAAGCGGCTCAACAATCGCTGTATCGGCAACTTCATAGAGATGCCATGGTCCTGACGTTCCAACTTTTGTTAAGTCAACTTGCTCATCAGCCTTGGTAATGGCTTCTGCCGTGTACGCCATGTAATAACGAATACCCATCATGCGCATGTAGGCAACGCCTTTCACTGCATCGTTGTTGTCGTATCGCAATTCGCGAACAGGATTACTGCTTTGTTTTGACAAAGCAGCTGCAGCAATGAAGTGATACGGAGTGGAACCAGCTGCTTCAAAGAAGAGCCCTTCCATAGAGCCGATACATCCATCGGTCCAATATGGCAGCAACATCAGCGCCATCGTGGTGCCGTATTTATTGAGATCGCCGCTATTTTCCCACAGCGCATGACCACAACCATGTGCAGGATCTTCTCCGAGATTCTTCATTGCTTGCACAACACCGTTGTATTCATTGAAAGTTGTCTTGCCTTCGTAGCCTTCAAAGTTCCAACGAGACCAACCGTCTGAGAATGCCCGTTGAGCAGGAAACGACACGGGCCCCCAACCGTATGAAGTGCCTGTTGCGTTCGACTGCAATGTTGCAAATGGCAAACTCTGATAACGCACACCGAGTACGACAAGACAGAAGGCCGCTACAAGCCACAACAGTGACGTTGAAGTATTCATTGTCGGTGCTGATGGAATCTGCAATGGATTGCGTTGCACAGCGATAGTCCGACGAATAAACAGACCTGCTTCGTATGCGCCGATTGCAGCCAACATGTAGCGCAGCAGATACAAAAAGGGCAAAATGCGCGGGTTCCAGAGGAGCCCAATTACAGGCAACCCACCTTGAGCAACTTTTACACCAATCATCAATACGACGATGTACACACCCATCCATATGCCGAGGAACCGTCGTCGATAGATCGAACCAACAAAACCGATGATTGCAAGCGTCATCAACATGATGTCGAGCGTTGTATTCAAGGGAAAGTACATAGCCCACATCGTCTTGAAAGATCCACCGCCTGGCTCTGAGCCGTACTTCATGTCGCTCATGAATGCATGTCCACCGAGGAAAGGAATCACCCAAAAAGCAGAAAGGCAAAATGCACAACCTAAAGTAGTGAATCCAAATTTCAGGCGTTGGCGATCAATGCGCATGAGCAGCATCAAGACTGCTCCGCCAAAGACGAACAACAACACGATGCCGTGGCTGAGTGCTGACAAGGCAATAAACAACGCAGCCCAGCCACGATGTTTGCCATCATCAAGACCGCGTGCAAAAAATCCGAGACCTAAAACAGCAAAAGCCAAAGCGATTGAGTGTGAGAACTCCCCTGCCATGGTGGAAGCGATGTTGCCACCATAGATAGTGAAGCTCTCATCAAAGAGAAACATGGTGGCACCAATAACCATTAATTCAGGCAATGGATACAGCAATTTACTGACGCGTCCCATGATGTACACGCACGTCGGAAACGCAACAAGGCCGGCGGCAACAATAATTTTGAATGCAATTCCGTACGGCAAAACAACGTCCAATGCCACGATGGCTAGTGCTGGCACCACCATGTAAAAGCGATACACAGGTAGCCCGGCATACCAGTCCATGCTCCAACCCGTCAGTCGCCAATGAGGCAACAACACATCACGTAAGTACGCGGGCCCCCAAACATGAGCGCCCATATCGCCACCGGTTGGCGTGTTGTTGCGCAAAATCAAATCAGGATGAAGAACTGACAACACCATCAGCGTTGCACCGAGCAACACTGCAGTGGTGCTCATTGACTTAAATGTGGCTGTCCATTCCTGTGCACGAACGGAAGGCCCAGTTGGTTCCTGCTGAATGTCGGAAGTGTTGATTTCGGTATTCATAATTCTCTACAGAAGCACTACAAGCGCAAGTCCTGTTGCGTTGAAGGCCATATGGGTGACAATGGACAGCCCTATTGTGCCAGTTGAGTGACGTGCCCACCCAAGCACCAGTGCAAAGGCAAAAAGTCCAGGCAATTCGACGGGCTGCATGTGAATCGCTGCAAACAACGCCGCTGTAGCCACTATTCCTACCGTACGGCCCCACGACGCCACCAAGCCAGGCTGAACCACACCGCGATACACGATTTCTTCCACAATGGGTGCCCCGACAATGACAACGAGACCAAGCAGAACAACCCAGCCCCCGCGTGCGACATCAACGAGATCAGATGCACGCTTTGACACTTCATCAAAAGAGAAAACGTCCGGGAACAAACGCGCCAGCGGCCAGTTCACTGCGTTTACCAAAATAAGTTGACTCGCGATTCCCAATGGAATACCAACCACAACATCACGGCGTAGGAATGTGGCGCCGATTGTTACGCGGAAGTTTTTCCACTTCACTTGCAGAAAATGAGTTGTGGCGAAGAGATACACACCCCACATTGCGGTTGCGCTGAGTGCCACATCAAGAGTGGACATGTCAGTACTTGAAGAGCCACCATTCCCCATGACTACCAACACGAGAAGGGATCCAAAGTTTGCTAATACAAACGCAGCCAGCCAGAACAGCAGTACTTGGCTTGCTCGTGATTGACGCGATGCCATCTGATCCAAAATAATTACCCGGCGAGACGGCCAGGGCTGTACACATGAACGCGTTGACGGCGATCTTCTAAGTGCCATCCGCAGGGAGCTGTCAGTCGATTCGCATGCTGGTCACACAGGTCATAGGAATGTGGGTCGCGCTCAGGGCTGAGATCATCAAGCCAGACCAATGATCTCGCATATTGATACGTCAGCGTGACTGTGGCGGAATGCACACAGCCTTGTCGGGTGCATTGCCTAGCCATGACAGAAACGGTAGTCACCGTGGGCAACGAAATAGGCGATGCCGCAGGTACGAGGGCTGATGGCGCCCGTAGCATGAACAGATGAGCGATATCCCACCGCCCCCTCCACCATCACGCAACCCGCAAGGCCGCAACCCCATGAAAGGTCTGCGCAACATCAAGCCCAGCACCGACGGCAAGCCGCCTGTGCCCAAATGGGCCATCTGGGCAATCGTTGCAGGTGTGGTGGTGCTTGCGTTTGGGAGCCAATTGTTTGCCACTCCAACTGGAGACAAACTTAGCTACACCGAATTCCTCGTACAGGTGAAAAATGGCGACGTCAAAAAGGTCACCATCAACAACTCCTCAAACATTATTTCCGGCACTCTTCAGTCGGGCACAAAGTTCACCACAACCGGATCAGTGAACCTCAGCGATGCTGATGAACAACTGTTAAAGCAAATGGGAGTCGACTATTCGTTTAAGACGCCTCAAGCCAACTTCATCACCAGTTTGTTGCCCATTATTCTTCCGTTTGCTTTTGTCATCGCATTTTTTATGTGGATGCAACGTCGCGCCATGGGACAAGCCGGCAGCATCATGTCTGTTGGTAAGAGCAAGGCCAAGGCCTACCAAGCAGATAAACCATCAACCACCTTTTCCGACATCGCTGGATACGACGGTGTAAAGCTGGAGATCAAAGAAGTTGTTGACTTTTTGCGCAAGCCAGAACGTTTCAAAGAAATCGGAGCACGTGTTCCGAAAGGCATCTTGCTTGTTGGCCCTCCGGGAACCGGAAAAACACTCTTTGCTCGCGCCGTTGCTGGTGAAGCAGGCGTCGGATTCCTCTCTGTCACAGGGTCTGACTTTATGGAGATGTTTGTTGGTGTCGGTGCAAGCCGCGTTCGTGACCTCTTTGCCCAAGCAAAGAAACTCGGCAAGGCAATTATTTTCATCGACGAAATAGATTCCATCGGACGTAAGCGTGGAGCCGGACTTGGTGGCGGTCACGATGAACGTGAACAAACTCTGAACCAATTGTTGTCAGAGATGGACGGCTTTGAAGCCACCGAAGGCATTGTGATTCTTGCGGCCACTAACCGCCCTGATGTTCTTGATACTGCACTTCTTCGTCCAGGACGTTTCGACAGACAAATCATTGTCCCTCTTCCTGAATATGAAGAACGTCTTGCAATCTTGAAGGTTCACTCACGCGACAAGCGCATGGGAACAGACGTCGACCTCGAAACAATGGCTCGTGCTACACCCGGAATGAGCGGTGCTGATCTTGCAAACCTCGTAAACGAAGCAGCTCTTTTTGCTGTTCGTCGTGAGTCGCTTGCCATTGAACGCATCGACTTTGAAAATGCACGTGACCGTGTTGTTATGGGTGCGCGCCGCGAATCATTAGTGTTAAACCCTGAAGAAAAGCGCGCCACTGCGTACCACGAAGGCGGCCATGCAGTATTGGCAGTAGTGCTTCCACACTCTGATCCATTGCATAAAGTCACCATCCTTCCTCGTGGAATGGCTCTTGGAGTCACATGGACTTTGCCAGAAGAACGTCATACGTACTCGCGAGAATTCTTTGAGGATTTAATTTGCAAAGCAATGGGTGGTCGTGTGGCCGAAAAAATCATTTTTGGACACCTCAACAGTGGTGCAGCAAACGACCTTGAACAAGCAACTGGAATTGCGCGCCGTATGGTTCGCGAATGGGGCATGTCGGACAAGATCGGCCCAATGGCATGGACCGGAAATCAACAAGTCTTCTTGGGTGAAGATCTCATGACTAGTGGTCGCGAATACAGCGACTCAACAGCACAACTTGTTGACGACGAAATTTCCCGCATCTTGCTCGAACAAGAAACACGCGCGCACGAAGTGTTAATGCGTCATCGCCGTGGACTTGAACTGGTTGCTGAAGCCCTACTTATTGAAGAAACTATCGACGGACCAACCGTAGGTCGTTTGGTGCAACAAGGACTTGATGCACCAGCAACAAGCGACGTACAGGCTTAGTGACTGTGCTCTTGACATGAACCAGGCGAACTGCCGGATTCACGACATTCAGCTACAGCTGCCCATAAGTCTTGTGCTTTAACAGGCCCGAGAAATCCGGCTTTCACAACTCCCGCTGCATCTGCAACGACCAATGTTGGAACGGCTTCGATCTTGTAACGAGCATGCATCTGCGGTTCAGTGGTGTAATCAACTCGAACCACTGCAACATCATGTGACGATAAAACTTCTGCCTTTTTAGCCACGTCATTGCATGTGTCACATGTAGCTGACGTAAAGACAGCCACAATCCATGGCTTTTCTGGCGATGCAAAATCGTTTCGATCAAGTTGCACTGGCAATTCGAATCCACCCTGTGTTGGAGCATCAATCTGGCGACGACGTAAGAACCATGAAACCACAAGAGCGATAATCATTGCGCCCACGACCGTGAGAATTCGTACCATTACCGAGACCTTATGGGAAGGGCTCCCACTATTCCGAAACCAACGAGACCATGACCACGTGTGGTCCGCCGTTGCACAACTACAGGGACTGTTGCAGTAACTGTTACTTCCCCGTCTTTCACATCTGCAGGTACGTCAATACTGATCACCGATGCTGCACCAAGTGCCACATCAACAAGCAGAGGCAATTCCACATCGCCACCAGGACCACTGGCCGACACCGTAAACGTTCCGTCCATTCCCGTTGTGTTCACAACTGACAAAGCATTTCGTGCACCATTAGACAATCCACTTGGAATTCGCCACTTCTGTGACACCAAGCCACCAGGAATTCCATTTGTGATGGCCGTGAAAAAACTTCCACCAACTCTTTGACTCAGTACATGTTCCACCACCACTGGAACATTATTCACAGCCGATACCACCATCGCATGATCTCCCTTAGGTAAATCTGCAAGAGAATCTGTATTGATTGCAACAATCCCACCAGCCGGGATATCGATGGCCGTTGACGGTGCCGCAGCTTTGGAGGTTTGGTCAATCCCCAGTCCATTAGTGATCCCCGCCCCAAAGAATGAAACGTTTACTTGCGCAGGAGAATCTGATGGATTAAACACCATCAACAATTCAGACACCATTGCGCCTGTACGACCAGACGTAAACCACCAGTCACGCAAAGCCATAGGAGTGCCCACAGTGGTGGAGTACCCAAGTCTTCCTGCACCGAGGTAATGCTGAATACGTGATGCAATTATTTGACCCGTCGATGCCTTGACTTCAACTGCTAATCGCGCTTCGTTTTGAGCACCGGCATCGGCCAGCGAAATACTGCGAGATGAGCGCGCATCCAAAATAATTCCCTGTAGTGATGCAGGAGTTCTGCGACCATTTGTCGTCGTATATGACACATTTACTACAGCGCTTTCAGGAAATGGATTCGTCAGCACTAATCGTTGCGTTGAACCTTCTGCGGTGAATCCGTCAGCGAAATACCAGGTGCTTGAAGTTTGCGAGACACATTGCGATGTCACGTCGCCGGCTGCATATATAAGTTCCTGTTCTACTGAACCAAAGGAACCAATAATTTCGACAACAGGTACAACAACTCCTACCGTTTTTCCACGAAGAACATCAACTTCTTTTCGAGATCGCGCGGCAACGGTAATTGTTTCCGCATCAGCTGGTGAATCACTGAGAAAGTTGACCGTGGCGCTGATGTCACTGCCGCTTGGGTTCACAACCACTACCGATGCACTACTAATTCCGTCGCCCGCAGCTGCACCAGGACAAAACCAAGATGTACTGATACGAGTTCCGTCTGAAGCCTGTGGGAAACCTGCAAATTCAACGATGGCAGATGATGCACCCACCGATTGTTTTCCAGAATGACGATCGACAACAACTACTACTGCACTCACCGCACAGAGAAGCACAAAAGCAACCACCCGACGAATCAACTTCACGATGATTCCTCACTGACGAATCTCATGACCGGGGCATCTAGGGATGAAGACACAGCAGAATTTCTACGCGACTGACGGCGTGGACGTACAAGTGCAAAGAAGGCGACGACACACCACGCAGCAAATTGCAGCAGCACTGAAAGAGAATGAACGCGGCTCGACTCAAATGCCAGCCGGATATGTCCGGCACTTGCAACGTCATACGCATTTGTCAAACCAAAAGCAGGACGGGCCTCTATTTTGTTGCCATTCATCGTGAGCTTCCAATGCGTACTAAACGGAACTGCAAGATGAATGGTGCCTGGCTTCACATCAGCCTCAATCGCACCTTCTGGTCGAGTCTGAGTCGGAAGCGGAGTTGCACCAGAAATATCTGTGGCAATCATTGAAGTCGCACCAGCAAGTTGACTGCTCGCAGCGCCAGATGCAGTCAACATTGACCGCACGGGCACCCACGACGCATTTTCGAAAATTACAAGATCTGGCGATGCATAGAGGCGACGTAAATCGAGTTGTCGCGACAATGAATCAATAAGTCCACGTGGCGCGGCAATTGGATCACCGCGTGTGGATTGTCCGCCATCAATTATCGGAACGACAATGAATCGAACAGATAATGGCGCGAGGAGCCGCCCGGCGCGGGCTGTTTGGCCCCGCACAATTCCGTATAAAGCAGCAACAGCATTGTCACGCGCACGTGTTGGTGGGGTTTCCCAAATTTCTTCCAACGTGGGAGCAGCGCCATTGACCACCGAGTATGAAATGCCCCATCCAAAATTCAACGAAGCTCCCGGTAACACACGGGTGTCTCCAATGAACATGGTGCGGTACTCGCCCGATGACTGCGCATCAGGTAATTGCGCCAAGAGTTGAGGCAACGCAAGTGACGGCTGACTCCAGCTGCCATTTATTGCATTAACCGAAACCGGCACAAGTCCAACCGCAAAGGCAAGAGCAACTATCGCACTGATTGGTTGACGCCAACCAAACCTCGCACGACGCAAATCGACAACGAGGGCCGCACCCATTGCGCCGGCGCAAATTGCAATTCCAAAAGCAACGGGCACAAGCAAAATTGCAGGTTCGGGAAGATGTACTGGTAGTAACGCAGAATCATCAAGCATTGCTACGGCTAGACCAAATGCAACGAGGCTTGCACCACGCAACACCCAACCAGACCGAACTCCGTGCACCAGCAGCACTGCTCCAATGACAACTGCATACAACGTGACGGTGACTGACGACAATACAAATCCACCGACGTTGAACGTTGCTAACCCGATGAGACCAATATTGCGGCCAGATTCAACGGGTGCACCGGTAATTGCTTCCCACCATCCTGAACGAATGTACGTACCGGCCCACGGAAGATTGAGAACCACGCCAGACACAATGACGGCAGCAGTAACAACTACCCAACGCGCCGCCCATTTAACTTTCGTGCCGTGCACAACACTGACCACGGTAAAAATAATTGCGACTAATGGAACTACGAGTACGACTGATGGTTCAAAGGCAATCACTGTTCCTACCAACAGCACCAGGCATGCGAACCATTTGCGCCATAGTGCAGTTGGTGCGACTGCCATTAATTCTTCTGACAATTCCTCATCAAGGTCTGCGTGACCCACCAACATGCGCAACAAGTGCACCATCCACGGCAATGTTGCATACATCAACAATGCACTCCACCGCCCAGACGATATTGCGGCATATGGCAACGGCACAGCGGCGTAGGCAGCAGTAGCTGCGATGCGGGCTGCACGTGTACCCAAGACCGACGCAAAACGCCATACGCCGAGCCATCCGGCCAATGGCAAGAGCGCGACAAGAAGGGTGTGCAGAAGTCCCATATTGCCCAGCGTGGTCAATGCGCTGGTGGCAAGTATTGCAATGCCCGTCGGCACCGCAGAAACTTGACCAAATCCGGCCCCCCACCAACCAGAGGTATAGGAACGCACTAGTTCACTGGCAGATGCCGTGATTGGCGCCATTTGGCCGACGGGTACAACCCCGTTCATAAACAAGTCACGTGAACCGACAAGAAAAATAGTTGCGAGAATTCCCCACAACCAATACGCACTACGTGGAGTTGCTTCGCGTAATTGGCCGGCTGATCGTGACTGCACTTGGCCCGCTTGTGCCGCGCGACGTCGTAAGAAATTTGCGACATATGCATTTCCCGGCAGTTGCAATGCACGTACCTCGTCACCAGACACTTGGCGATGTTTTGAAATGGCATCACGACGCTCGCGAATACCTACAACGCCGAACGGCAAGAGTAATAATCCACGCATCTCGTCAACAGCCCTACGGACACGACCCGTTGCCATCAGAATAAAGAACCGCGACAGCGTCAGAACAAACATCTGTACCAAAGTGGCAAGCAACTGAGTTGCCGAAGTCAATGAGGCAACCGTTCTGACACGAACTATTTCGTTTTCAAGAAAATGATCCACATCGCCTGGATTGTTGACTGATTGAGATGAGCTCTCGCGATGGCGTCCGACTGCACTTGGCACCACCATGACTCGAGCGGCTGTTGAATGGAGCCGCCAACAGAAATCAAGATCCACTCCAGCGACAGGAAGTTCGGGGTTGTATCCCTTAATCGTTGCAAAGAGATCAGCTCGCACCAAGATGCATGCAGACGAGACAACAAACACGTCTTGCACAGCGTCGTGCTGTTCTTGATCTAGTTCGCCATCATCTGCAATAGGCAAACTATTTCCGAATCGGTCTACCGCTATACCGACACTTTGAATCATGCGGGGGTCATCCCAGTACACAAGCTTCGGGCCAACCGCTCCAGCATTTGACCGATACAACTCTTCGACAAGGCAATTGATTGCATCCGGCGCGAGCGCGACGTCATCATGAAGAAAACAGAACAAGCCGCTGTTGCCATCCACAAGATTAAGGACCGAGTTGCATGCAGCACCGAATCCCGGATTTCCACCGAGGAAACGCACAACCGCCGAGGGCAAATTAGTGGCAACCACGTCGAGAATTTCACGTGAGATGGGGTCGTCTTCAGCCCCCGTTACAAGGACGAGGCTTTGCAGGGCGTTGTAATTCTGGCCAGCAAGGCCCTGAAGGGACTCTGCTAGCCATTCGCCCTTCTCGTGTACGACCATGACGGCCACCACTGGGGGTAAGGAAGAAACAACCTGAGGCTCTGTCACGCCGTAGCGAGGTTAGTGCCACTGGTGCTTACCCCATGGGCAGCAGGGTCAGGCTCCCCCGATTTCCCTTTGCCACCCGAGTTTGCCAGATGCTTGCAAAAGTAAGCACTAGTGGGTACTCTTGGTGTATGAGCAAAATTTCGTTCCCCCACATCACCCTTCCAAACATCACCATTCCTGGCCTTGATCGCCTTCCCAAGGTTGACCTCTCAAAGATCACTGTTCCTTCCTTGCACTCAATTGACCTCACGTCGCTTGATATCTCCCGCCTGAACCCATCTGCACTTCTTCAGAACCCTGTGGTGAAACAAGCAACCGAAATTGGTTACTCCGCAGTCGGATTTGCAGTTCTTGGATTCCAAAAACTGCAAGTGCGCCGCGTTGAGTTGTTCGATGCCATAAAGGCACGCAACAACACTGCTCAATAGCTCGCAAACTGCTTACAGCTTGATCACTCACTAGAGAAGTAGCCTTCTCTTCGTGTCAGATGCTGTAGCCCCCGAAAAAACTTCGAGAATTCCACTTCCCGAAGGCACAATTCCTGTCGGCATCGGATTGTTTATCTCTGGCTTTACGTCGTATGCATTCTTCAAAGTTGGCCAGCTTGCGCTTGGTAAGGAAGATTTCAAACCAATCGTTGCCTTGTGGTTCACCACCTTTGCTTTGGTGCCCGGGTTTTTTATGCCAGTGGAACAAGAACTTGGTCGCGCACTTGCACATCGTCGCGCATTAGGTCAAGGTGGGCGT